>CAZTMA010000075.1:6407-25043 GCA_964614645.1 uncultured Anaerolineales bacterium | reverse complement strand
CCCGACCCCTCGAAACTCCAGCCATTGCGCAGACCGGTGGTCTTTCGGTAGCCCAACGCGGTGTAGAAGGGGATGGCGTAGAGAGTGGCGGCAAGTCGAATCACGCTCACGCCCTGCCCGAGGGATTCATACTCGAACCGCTCGACCAGCGCGCGGCCGATACCGCGACGGTGATGGTCTCCCCGGACGAACAGGCTGGCCAACCGCTCCCGGCGGCCACGCAGCACGCCCACGACTTCGCCGTCCTCCTCCGCGACCAGAACGACCGGTGCACGGACGACGTCAGCGATGGCCTGCCGGTGGGCCGGCTCTGGCGACAGCGCATACTGGAACGGGCCGAGCAGCTTTGCCAGCTCCTCCGGCGAGGCAAAGGACAGATTGTACCGGCTGTAGGTGTCCGCAATGAGCCGGCCTACCGTCTCCGCATCTTGCTCGCAGTAAGGGCGGATTGTGAACACAGCAACTGCCTCCTGCCAGACGCTCACCATACTCCTGGCAGCAGCCGATACCGCACCTGTTCAGCGTACTCGCGGTAGCCGGCCAGCTCCTGCTGTAAGGTCCGGTCTTCCAATGCCGTGCGCAGAAGCAGCAGGCCGCCGCCCAGGACAGCCGGGACGATCGCCCACATGGAACCGAGCAACAGCCCGACGAACAGCGATTGCAGGATGCCGCCCACGTACGACGGGTGCCGGACGTAGCGATAGGGCCCACCCGTCACGACCGTCTGCCCCCGGTCAGACTGGATGCGCACCACGAGCGCATGATAGCGGTTGGCAGCCATAGCCCACAGGTGCACCGCCCAGCCCAACGCGTAGCCGACGAACCCTGCCACCTGCAGCCACTGCGCGACCTCCGGCGGCCAGTCGAAACGGACGTTCAATCCCGCCACGATCGGCACGACCAGCGGCATCAGCAGACCGTAGGTGCCCAATATGGCTTTATCCCAGCCCTTCTGCCCCTTGGCACGCCGCGAATGGGAGCGCTCCGCGAGCAGCGCCGGGTCTGTCAGGAATACAGCGGCCACCGAGACCACGAGATACCAGATAACGTATACCCAGCCGTTCAACCAGTTCAGCGTCCCTGCCGCGGCAAAAACGATTGCTCCGATGAACGGCACGAACAGAACCGTTCTTGCCAGCCAGCCCGCAATCGCATGCTGCACATTCAGATTACTCGCCGTCGAATTCGTTGTCATGTTCAAACCTCGCTGTCCGTGGAATGGGACCTCGCTGTCCCGATCTGTCAGGTGGCAGGCTGGTCTCGTCGGAATGCGAAGGCCAGGCCGAGACCCAGTCCCGTGATGAGGCCCAGGATGTAAATGGCGCCCAAGTCCACGGGGCTGAGGCTCTGTGAGAACGCTCTCAGCAGTGAATCCATGACCAGGAATGCCCAGAATGCGGACAGCACAGCAAAGGCGAGCGTACCGGCGAAGACCACCTGATTGCGTTTCATGGGAACCTCTCCCTGCTCTTCCGCCCGATCCCGAAGGGCGCTCCCGTCACAATTTACGTGCATCCCAGTGCCCTGAGAACGCCAAACAAGGCTTGCAGGGACGAGGTGACCTTGTACCTGCAAGCATTGTTTGGCGCAGTGAACTCAGTTGCCGAGATCATCTGACACTCCTGCTGACCTCAGGCAGGTTGGAGGACAAGATGCTCGTACCGCTGTTCGAGGCGTCGCCCGGCCACTACGAGCATCCGCCCGAAGCGCCACAGCGCCCTGCACGCCTGGCATGTGAGCCATGGCTGTCGAATAAGGCCGGCTTCCGCCAGCAGGCGGTGTTCTTCAGCACGCTTCGCGACCACCGGCTCACGGTTCAACTCGTAATCCTTCAGAGCGACATAGTCGTTCAAGGGAAACATCTGAACCTCCTGTTCGGAACCCTTGCCGCTCAACACGGGCCGCTGGTCTGGTGACCCGCGTTGCATCCGTTAATCTGCTGCCAGTATAGGATATAGAAGGCCGAGGGACATCCGACGCGTGGGCTATTTCCATATTGGCCGGATGGCCTATTGACAAGATATGCGGGAATGGGAGAGGTTCTCCACTGTGACCAGGCAGGGCAGTGACACAGGCGCCCGCACCGGGGGTCGTGCAACCTTCAACCTGAAACCTTCAACCGACGCGGGCTAACCCACTCACGCCGGAGAGGCAAACTTGTGCGCCACCCATCCAGCCAGCAAGCTCGTCACCGGCACCGCCAGGATCAGCCCCAGGCTGCCAGCGAGGGTGCGCACGATCTCCTCGGCAATGAACTCGCGGTTGAGGGTCTGCGCCAGCGGGACATCCAGGCCGGCCATCAGCAGGAAGAGCGGCAGGGAAGCGCCGACATAAGCCAACAGCAGAGTATTTGTCATCGAAGCAATATGGTCGCGGCCGATCACCATGCTGTGCCGGAAAAGCTGCGGCCAGCCAAGCTGCGGATTGGCGCAGTGCAACTCGAAGGTCGCGGATGCCTGGCCGACCGCCACGTCGTCAATGACGCCGACGGCGCCGACGATGATGCCGCCCAGCAGCACCCCGCGCAAGTCAACCTGGATCTGTCCCAGGTATGCGAGGAAGCCGGCCTCCTCGGAGCCGAACCCGGCCAGATGCGCCAACCGAACGAAGAGCAGGGACAAGATTGCAGTCACCAGCAGGCTCAACGTCAGCCCGGCCAGCGCGGTGTGGGTCTTCCAGGTCCACCCGTAGGTGAGGTACAGCGAGGCGGTCATCAGCAGCAGCGCGCCGAACAGACAGACGAGCAGCGGGTCGTGGCCGGCCATGATGCCGGGAATGATGAAACCGGCGAGGCCGAGCACGCTGATGCCCATGCTGACCAGCGCGCGCAGCCCCACCGACCGCCCGACGAGGATGGCTGCCAGCGCAAACTGCAACGTCAGGCCGAGGAGCGCGGGCCAGCGCACGAAATCGGAGATATAATACTGCTCTCCATTTGGCCCACCTGCGCGCTCCACGAGTATCCGGTCGCCCGCGGCCACGCGCGTACCTTCCGTGAGGACGGTCGTCTCCCCGTGCAGGACTTCGATGCGCTCGCCCCGCTGGACGCCGCGGGTAATCTCCACCATTACCCGCTGGACCGGTTGCGCCTGCCCCGCGACGACGAGTTCCTCCTCGGCGAGCACCTCGACGACCCGGCCCTCCAGCGTCTCGGCAGCCGTGCCTTCGCCGGAGGGCGCGGGCGGCTTGAAGAACAGCCAGCTCACGAGCAGCATGACCGCCACCGTGATGATCGTGACCCAGAGATGTCGGGGGACAACGCGTGCCAACAGGTCGATGGGGTCGTCCGCTTCCGTGGGTGATGCTTCGCTCATTGCTGCCTTACCATATCTGGCCCGCCCAGCCTACGGGGCCGTGTCAGAACTCGATGACCGTGCCGGCAACGCCGAAGTGCACGAGGGTCGGTCCCAGTGCGTCTGCGAGGGCCAGGATTGCGGCTTCGCCCGTGCAGTGGCCGGGATAGACGCGCTCCAGCGCGGGCAGCGCAGCCAGGGCCTTGCCAGTGCGCGCCAGGTCTGCCTCTGTCACTGCCGCCAGGTGCAGCCCGCCCGTGATGAGCCCAACCGGATGCGGGAAGTGGCGGGCTACATGCGCCAGCGTGTTGAGCAGGCCCGCGTGGCAGCAGCCGCAGAGCAGCGCCACCCGGTCGCCCGCCTGCAGCACCAGCGCCATATCATCGCGGTACGCGTCGGCTACCAGACCGTCCGCATCCGCCATCAGCAGGCCGCGGCCCCGACCCTCGAAATCGGGCCGGTCGGTGATTGCGCCGGTCGTCCAGACGCCGGGCACAATCTCCTGCGGTTCGGCGCTCAGCTTCAGAGCCAGCCGGTCCGCAAGCTCCCCCTGGCTCAGGGACAGGCCGATGCGCCGGGGCGCACCGTCATGCTGCGAATACCGCTCGCGGAACAAGTCGGCGTTGGCGTGGAGCGGGATGCCCGGACGAAGCTGGCCAAGCAGGGCCGACAGTCCGCCGGTGTGATCGTAGTGCGCGTGGCTGATGGCGAGCGCGTCGATGCTCGACGGGTCGATGCCAAGCAGCTTGAGGTTGTGCAGCAGCACCGTGCCGCTCTGGCCGGTGTCGAAGAGCACGCGCTCGCCCCCGGTCTCGATGAGATAGGCCAGCCCGTGCTCGCCCCAGAAGCCCGAGCTCAATTGCACCGCGTTGTCGACCAGGCACGTAATTTTCATGCGAAGCTCCTCCCTGCGGTGGCGGCGTGGCCGCCCGTCAAACCCTACGCAGAGATTGTAAATCACCCCCACCCGCTGGCCAAACTTCCGGCATTCTGGGTGTATAATAGAGGTCAACCGAGGAGGGACACTATGCACTGCCGCATTTTTCGTTTCGTTGCTCTGGTTCTCGCTGCCATGCTGCTGCTCACGTTCGCCACCGCCTGCGGGAGGTCCTCCCGCAGGGCCGCCCCCGAACGCAAACCCGCCGAAAACACCGCGCTCGCCACATTTACGACTGCGGACTTTTCCGGCGCAGGCCTCTGCGCCGCCTGCCACACCGGCCTGAAGGATGAGGCCGGTGCGGACGTCTCGATGCCCACCATGTGGCGTTCCACCATGATGGCGAATGCTGCCAAAGACCCGGTGTGGCAGGCCAAGGTCAGCTCGGAGGTGGCGCGCTTCCCCGCACTCCAGCAGGTCATCGAGGAAAAGTGCACCAAGTGCCACATGCCGATGGCCGTGACGCAGGCTGAGGTCGAAGGGACAGCCATCGCGGCCCTCGAGAAGGGGTTCTTCAGCGCAGACCATCCGCAGCACCCTGCAGCCATCGACGGCGTCTCCTGCACGCTGTGTCACCAGCTACAGAGCACGGGCTTCGGCCAGCCCGCGAGCTTCAGCGGCGGCTACGATGTGGACACCGCCACCGCGCCGCCCAACCGTCTCATTTACGGCCCCTATGAGCAGCCCGTCGCACAGGTCATGATGGCCAGCACCGGCTTCGTCCCGGCCTATGGCGCGCACATGGATTCGGCCGAGCACTGCGCCACCTGCCACAACCTCTACACGCCCTACGTGGACGCGCAAGGCAATGTGCTGGGCGAGTTTCCCGAACAGACGCCCTACACCGAGTGGCAGCACAGCAGCTTCGGCGCGGATGCGACCTCCTGCCAGAGCTGCCACATGCCGCAGGCGCAGGGCGGGGTGGTCATCTCGACCGTGCCAACGGACCTGCCGACCCGTGAGCCGTTCTTCCAGCACTTCTTCGTCGGCGGCAACGCCTTCATGCTGAAGATCCTGAACGACTGGGCCGGCGAGCTGGAGGTGACGGCCGACCCGGAGCATTTCGCAGCGACAGGAGCGCGTGTGGCTGACCAGATCGCCCAGCGTTCCGCCACCTTGACGCTGACCAGCCTGGCACTGGAGAACGGCGTCGTGACCGCCGAGCTGCAGGTGGCGCCCATGACCGGCCACAAGTTCCCTGCCAGCTTCCCATCGCGGCGCGCCTGGCTGCACGTCACAATGACCGACGCCGGCGGCAAGGTCGTCTTCGAGTCGGGCGCACACAGCGCCGACGGCACCATCGCCGGCAACGCAGCCGACGCCGACCCCGCGGCCTTCGAGCCGCACTACGATGTGGTTACCCAGGCAGATCAGGTGCAAATCTACGAACCCATCATGGGCAACAGCGACGGCCAGGTCACTTACACGCTGCTGCGCGCGGCCCGCTACCTCAAGGATAACCGGCTGCTGCCCCCGGGTGCAGACAAGGCCGCCCTACCAGCGGACATCGCGGTCTATGGCGATGCGCTGGAGGACGGCAACTTCGTCGGTGGCAGCGACACTGTGACCTACCGGGTCGACACGCAGGGCGTGCAAGGGCCGTTCACGGTCGCGGCGGAGCTGCTGTACGAGCCGCTGTCGTACCAGTTCGTGCAGGACCTGCTGACCGACAAAACCGACCTGACCGAGCGCTTCGGCGGCTACTATCGAGGCACGGACAAGACGCCGCTCCTGGTCGCAGCGATTGAACCGGCCAAAACCGAATAAGGCTCCGGGAACCAGGCAAACCCGGCAGGCGATCCATGCGAACCGCCTGCCGGTTGCGCGTCCGGCTCCAAAATTCACACCGAGTAAAGCGTTCCTTCGCCAGTTCTTCATAACTCTCCTGTAAGCTACAGGCATAAGGTTCGAGAGCGACATCGCTCCGACGATCATCAAGCAGACTGACAGGAGAAACACTATGTTCAAGAAGATAATCGCTACCGGCGCAGTTGCGCTGTTCACCCTGACCTCGACCGTCATCGGCGCCAGCGCAGCCGGACCCATCTCAAATCCCAATGCACCCGGTTCGGGTGTTGCGGCCCAGGCAGCCGTCGCTGCCGCCCCGAAAACCGTCACCCCGGCGGAAGCCGAGGCGCTCCAGTTCATGCGGGAAGAAGAAAAGCTGGCCCACGACGTCTATATCACGCTCTACGAGCAGTGGGACATGCGGGTGTTCAACAACATCGCTCGGGCCGAGCAGCAGCACACCGACGCAGTCGCCTACTGGCTGGAATACTACGACCTTAGCGACCCGACCGTCGGCCTCGAGTTCGGCGAGTTCGATAATGACGAGTTACAGGCGCTGTACGACAAACTGGTGGCACAGGGCAGCGAGTCCGTGGCTGACGCCCTGAAGGTTGGAGCCGCCATCGAAGAAATCGACATCCTTGACCTGCAGGAACGCCTGGAAATCACCGACAACAGCGCGCTGGTGCGTCTGTTCGAAAACCTGGAGCGGGGCTCCGAGAACCATCTGCGGGCCTTCGTCCAGAACCTGGACTCCCGGACCGGCACGGAGTACGAGCCGCAGTACATGACCCAGGCGGATTACGACGAAATCGTATCAGACAATGATGCTCCCGGTGCGGGTCGGAGTGCGGGTCGGGGCGGGCGCCGCGGAGGCCGACCCTAACCACTCACCCACATAGCAAATCAGCTGTCACATGGCAGCCCACCGGGCAGGCGAGATGATCGCCTGCCCGGTTTGTTTTTGCCCTTCATTGACACCACAGGCACGGCAGTGCTATAGTGTACCTGCTCGATCGGCCAACAGGCACAGGCTCGCCCCGCGACCTGCCGCCCCCTGATACCCAAAGACCACGCCAGATGCCGCTACAGGAAATCACGTTCACCGTCAACCACCGCACCGTCAGCGTTACAGTCGACCCGGCCGCGCCCCTGCTCGACGTGCTGCGCGGCCCGCTCGGGTTGACCGGCGCCAAGCAGGGCTGCGACTACGAGGGCGAGTGCGGCGCGTGCACCGTCCTGCTCGACGGCTTGCCCGTGCGCGCCTGCCTGACGCCCGCGGGCAAGATCGCGGGCCGCGAGGTGCTGACCGTCGAAGGCCTGGGCACGCCGGACGCACTGCACCCGCTCCAGTCCGCGTTCATCGCGGCCGGAGCCGTCCAATGCGGCTTCTGCACGCCGGCCATGCTCCTGACCGCCAAGGCGCTGCTCGACCGCGTGCCGGACCCGACCCCGGCGGAGATCGTAGAGGCGCTTGACGGCCAGCTCTGCCGCTGCACCGGCTATGCGAAGATTGTCGCGGCAGTACAGGCCGCGGCCGCGACGCTACGCGGAGACGGCAAGACCGAAGACGCCTCGCACCGCAATGTGTCGCCCGTTATTGGCGGCAGCGCGCTGCGCGTGGATTCGGTAGCAAAGGTGACCGGCGCGGCTCAGTACGTCGAGGACATGCGCGTGCCTGGCCTGCTGCACGCCCACGTCCTGCGCTCGCCCCACCACCACGCGCAGCTGCTCGCACTGGATACCGCCGCGGCACGCCGCGTGCCGGACGTCATTGCCATCTTGACCGCGGCCGACATCCCCGGCGAAAACGGGCTGGGCGACTACAGCGAGGATGAGCCACTACTCGCACCGGTTGGCGCGACCCTGCGCATGCTCGGTGCACCGGTCGCCCTCGTGGTGGCTGAGACGCAGGCCGCGGCCGCCGCCGGTGCGTCAGCCATCGATGTGCGATATGCCGTCCTACGGCACACTTTCGAGGTCGAGGGTGCATTGGCCGCGAACGCGCCGTTTATTGCGGGCGAGGGCAACGTGCTCTCCACAGAGCAGGTGCAGACGGGCGATCTCCCTGCGGCACTCGCAGATGCAGCAGTCACCGTCACGGGCGAGTATCGTACAGCCTTACTGGAGCACAGTGCGCTCGAACGCGAGACGCTGCTCGGCTACCTGGACGACGCGAGCCGCCTCACGGTCATCGGCGGGACGCACGAGCCCTATTACCAGCAGAAGTACATCGCGGGCGCGCTCGCGCTGCCGCCGGACCAGGTGCGCGTCATCCTGCCGCCGACCGGCGGCTCGTTTGGCGGCAAACAAGACCCCTGGCCCTTCGTAGCGACCGCGCTGGCGGTCCATCGCACGGGCCGGCCCGTCCGCCTGATGTTCACGCGCCGCGAATCATTTGCCGCCTCGCCCAAGCGCCACCCGTACACGGTTCGCAATAGCATCGCGGCGACGCGCGACGGCAGGCTCCTGGCCCTCCGCGCGGACATGGACGCGAACACCGGCGCATACGACAGTGGTGGCAAGTACATTCCGAACTACGCCATCACTGCGAGCGGCGGACCGTATCGCTGGCCCGCGGTCAACCTCCACGCGCGCACGGTCTACACGAACGGTCCGAAGTCGGGCCAGTATCGCGGGTACGGCACGGCGCAGGCTGCGTTTGCAACGGAGTGCCTGCTCGACGAGCTGGCCCAAGCGCTCGACATGGACCCGCTGGGCCTGCGCCGGCAGAACGCGCTGGCCGATGGGGAGACCACCTGGCTGGGCTACCCGGCTGGTGAATCCCTCGGCTTCACAGAGGTGCTGGCCGCGGTCGAGCCACACTACCGGACATTCCTGGCGGATGCGGCTACCTTCAACAGCACCCCCGGGTCCCTGCGCCGCGGCGTCGGGCTGGCAGGGATGTGGTACCGCTTCGGCAAATCAGGCACCCTTCGCATCGAAGCGCACGCAGAACTGACGCGCGACGGGGAGTTCACCATCTACTGCACTGCGCCCGACTACGGACAGGGGACCAACACGGCCATGGCCCAGATGGCTGCAGAGGCGCTCGGCATCCCGCGCACGCTCGTTACGGTGGTTAACTCGGACACTGCACGCGCGCCCGACAGCGGCATCCAGGGCGCCTCGCGCGCGGTCTACTTCGTGGGCGGCGCGGTCGTCGCCGCGGCTACGAACCTGCGCGCAGCGGTGCTGGGCGTCGCGTCCGAGCTGCTCGACGCCGCGCCCGACAACCTGGCCTTGCGCGGCTGCGTGACCAACACCCTCACGGGGACTGAGATCTCCCTCAGGCAGGTCGCGGCGGAGTTCGACCGCATCGGCCACGCGCGCCGCGTGCGCGGCATCTTCGACCTGTCTGACCGGTTCCCGGCAGAGACGCGGCCCACCTACCTGCCCCTGTTCGTGACGGGCGCGCACGTGGCCGAGGTCGAGGTGGACCTGCGCACCGGCGAGACGCGCGTCTTGCGCGTCGTCGCGGCCCACGATATCGGCCGTGCGGTCAACCGCCTCGACGCGGAGGGGCAGATCGAGGGCGCCGTCCTCATGGGACTCGGCGCGGCCTTGCTGGAAGAAGTGCTCCCCGGCCACACCACCGGGCTGGCCGACTACTACCTGCCCACTGCGAAGTCTATGCCGGAGATCGAGGTATTGCTCGTGGAGGTGCCCGGCCGTCATGGTCCGTTCGGGGTCAAGGGGCTGGGCGAGGCCGCCATGCTGCCCACCACGCCTGCCATCATCAACGGGCTCTCCCGCGCGATAGGCCGGCGGCTGCGCACCATCCCGGCCACGCCGGAGCGGGTGCTGGCAGCCATCCGGAGTGACGACCGATGACGAGTTATGTCACTCCCGCCACCCTGGAGGATGCGCTCGCCATCCTGGACGCACACCAGGGCCACGCGCTCATCATCGCGGGCGGCACAGACATCCTGCCGGATATCCGTTCGGGCAAGCGCGCGCCGGCCTGCCTGGTGGATATCACAGGCATACCCGGGTTGCGCGATATCTGCGTGACGGCAGACTATTTCGAAGCAGGCGCGTGCGTCACGTTTGCGCAACTGCGCAACCACCCGTTCATCCGCCGAGACGTGCACGCACTGGCGGAAGCTGCGGCATCGGTTGGCGCGGCCGCCATCCAGAATGCGGCGACTTGGGCCGGCAACCTCGTCCAGGCTATGCCCGCCGCGGACGGAGCCATCGCGGCCCTCGCGCTGGAGGCTGAGGCCCGCATCGTGGATACATCCGGCGCGACATGGCAGCCGGTCGCCGGGCTCTTTGCCGGGCCGGGCCGCTCGACTGTGGACCCAGCGCGTCAGATCATCACGCACATCCGCTGCCGGCGGCCTGCCGCCGCGTGGGGCACGGCCTGGCGCCGCGCTGGCCGCCGGCCCTCACTGATTCTGCCGACCGTCAACTGCGCGGTCAAGCTGACCCTGGCCGCGGACGGCAGCCTCACGGCCGCAGTGGTTGCGGTGGGACCGGTCGCAACCGTGCCGTTCCGCGCGGCCGTAGTGGAAGCGTTCCTTCAGGGCGCCGAGCCCGGTCCTGCAACATGGGGAGAAGCAGGCCGGCTGGCCCAGGCCGTGGCTCAGCCGCGCAGCAGCCCCTTGCGCGCGTCGCGCGCGTACCGGCTGGCCATCATCCCGGAACTCGTCGCCGGTGCGCTGGCCGAGGCATACGGCCGCGCCACACATAAGGAGACCACATGCTGAACTCAACGGGCCTCGAGAAACGCCGGGAGCCGCCGGCGCAACCCGCGCACGAGATCGCGCCTCGGATTCTCAACCTGCCGGAGCTGGTTGCGGAGCTGCCTGAGGAAGACCAGGAACGCTTCAACCGCATCTTCTGCATCAGCGAGGTGTCCGGCACGCTGGCCCCGCCGGAAGCCATGCACGAGTGGATCCGCGGCTACTTCGGCTCCGTTGAAGCCGTCTCAACCCAGCAGATCATCAAGGTCACGAACCTGGTCAGTTGGGAGGGCGCGCTCTACAACGAACTGCGCGCGCGGCGGCCCCTGGAAATCCGGGGCACGGCGGACCTCGACCGGGTCATCGCGGAGACGCGCAACGATCCCTTCTGCCACCCCCTGGAAGGCACGCCTGCCGACACCTTCGGCCGGGTGCATGGGAAGCACTCAGTCACAGCCAGCAACGTCGCCAAGTACGACGGCTCGCACGGCATCGTCATCTTCGAAGAGCACCACCCGTTGGCCCTCACGCGCGAACGCGTGCGCGACTACATCGACACCGCCATCGAATGGGGCCGGCAGGCCCATGCAGCCGACCCCGCGGCCAGCTACTTCTTCTTCATGTGGAACTGCGTCTGGAAGGCTGCAGCCTCACTCGTCCACGGGCACACACAGATGACCCTCACGCGCGACATGCACTACCCGAAGGTGGAGTTCCTGCGGCGGCAGGCTGCGGCCTACTGCGCGCAGTATGACGCCAACTATTTTCAGGACCTGCAGGCCGTTCACCGCGCCCTGCGGCTTGGATTCACGTGGCGGAGCGTGGACGTGGCAGTCGCACTGACGCCTGTCAAGGAGCGTGAGACACTGCTGATGGCGTCGAGCCTGAACGACGACCTCAAGGATGCCATCTTCACCGTGCTGGACACCTTCGTGAAGCAGCTCGGCGTCTCCAGCTTCAACGTCGCCATCCAGATGCCGCCCATCGGACCGGCCGCCGAAGACTGGGGCGGTTTCCCCGTGCTCGCGCGCATCGTGGACCGCGGCGACCCGATGAACCGCACGGGCGATATCGGCGCGATGGAGCTCTACGCCGCCAGCGTCATCGGCACCGATCCGTTCTACGTGGCGGAAGCGCTCGAAACTGCCTTCCAGGAAGCATGAGACCGTGGAATCGGGCGCTCTGGCCGGCTATGGGCCGCCGGCAGTTCCGTCCGCCGCCTGATTGTGGTAAACTGGGCCATCGTTTGGTTTTACATACAGGAGGACAAGCATGACTTTCACACGCAGATTCAACGTCCTGTTAGCCCTGGTCCTGCTGACCAGCATGCTATTGAGCGCATGTACCCCGCCGGCCGCCCCGGCACAGCCCGTTGAACCGGCCCAACCAGCCGCAGAACCTGCGGCCGCCGAACCTGCCGCCGCAGCGTCGAAATACGGCGGCACGCTGCGCCACGCGTTCTTCGCGGCGACCAACCTCGACCCAGCCTTTCTCTCCACCGTCGCGGATGACGAAATCGCCCGCCAGTGGGCCGATTTCCTCGTCTTCATCGGCGAGGACAACCGCCCCGACCAGGCCCGCAGCCTGGCAGAGAGCTGGGAAGCCAGCGCCGACGGCCTGAGCTGGACGTTCAAGGTGCGCCAGGGCGTGCAGTTCCATGACGGCAAGTCGCTGACGGCTACCGACGTGAAGTTCACGTTCGACCGCCTGCGCGATCCCGAAGTGGGCGCAGCCACAGTGGAGCTCTACAGGAACATCACCGATGTGCAGGCCCCGGACGACTCAACGGTCGTCTTCACGCTCGAGAAGCCCAATCCTGACTTCCTGCTTGACTTGGGCGATTACCACGCGGTCGTCGTGGACAGCGCAACCGAGGATTTCAAGACGCAGTTCAACGGCACCGGCCCGTTCATGATCGACCAGTACCTGCCCGAGGACCGCCTGACCTTCAAACGGAACCCGAATTACTGGTTGAAGGACGCGGACGGCAACCAGCTGCCCTACCTCGACGGCATGGAGTTCATCTTCATGGGCGATCCCTCGGCCCAGGTCGAGGCGCTGCGTGGCGGCCAGGTAGACTACCTGATCTATCTGCCTTCCGAGTTCGTCATGACCTTGGAAGAGGACCCGAACGTGGAGGTCTACCAGAAGCCGTCTAACACCTCGTTCATCCTGCGCATGCGCTCTGACAAGGAGCCGGCCAGCGACGTGCGGGTGCGCCAGGCGCTCAAGGCCGCGACCGACCGAAAGGCCATCCTGGATGCGGCGTTCGAGGGGCTGGGCGTGACCGGCCGCGACACCCCCATCGGCCCCGGCTATGCGGAGTTCTACCTCGACGTGCCCGAGCCGGCCCGCGATGTGGAGAAGGCCAAGCAGCTCCTGGCGGAAGCGGGCTATGGCGATGGGCTGACCATCACTCTCACCACGCAGCAGCTCTCCCCGATTCCGGCCATCGCCACCATCTGGAAGGAACAACTGGCCGAGGCAGGCGTGACGGTGGAAATCCAGTCCGTGCCGTCCGATGTCTACTACGGCGCAGATAACCTGTGGCTGGAAGCCGACTTCGCCATCACCGACTGGGGCTCGCGCCCCTATCCGCAGCCCTACCTGGACCTGGCCTACACCTGCGCGGCCCAGTGGAACGAGAGCCACTGGTGCGATGAGGAACTGGACACGCTCGCCGCTCAGTCCGCCAATGAGATGGACCCGGCGGTGCGCGCGCAGCTCTACAAGGACATCCAGCAGATCTTCATCGACCGCGGCTCGATCATCGTGCCGTTCTTCGCCAACAACCTGTGGGGCGCACGGTCGAACGTCAAGGGCATCGTGCCGACGAGCGCACTCGGCACCGCGCTGGACCTGCGCCAGGTATACATCGAGCAATGACCTTCTGGCGGCGGCTGCGGCGCTATCCCGCGACAGCTATTGGGGCCACGATCGTAGGCTTCTTCCTGCTCATGGCCGTCATCGGCACATGGGTCGCGCCCTACGGTTATGCCGACCAGAAGTTGTCGGAGCGCCTGCAGCCGCCGTCTGCGCAACATATCCTCGGCACGGACCAGTTTGGCCGTGACATCCTCAGCCGTATCCTGATCGGGAGCCGGGACGTGTTCATCGTCGCCGGCTCCGGCACGGTGCTGGCCGTCCTGCTCGGCCTGACCCTCGGCCTGCTCGCCGGGTACTACGGCGGACTCATCGACGACATCGCCATGCGCCTCGTGGACGTGCTGCTGGCGCTGCCGCCGCTGCTGCTCGCCATGATTATCCTTGGTTCGCTCGGCCCATCGCGCGCCAACGTGGTCTTCGTCGTCGGCTTCCTCTACATCCCGATGGTCGCGCGCGTGGTGCGCAGCGTCGTACTGGATCTCAGGACGCGGCAGTTCGTCGAGGCCGCCCGGCTGCGCGGGGAGCGCAGCGCATACATCATGTTCCGCGAGATTCTGCCGAACGTCTTGCCGCCGCTGGCAGTCGAGGCGTCGATGCGCTTCTCCTACGCCATCTTCCTGGTGGCCTCGCTCGGCTTCCTCGGCCTGGGCGTGCAGCCACCCTCCCCGGACTGGGGCCTGATGGTCGGGGAGGCGCGCACTTACTTCCAGCAGGCCGGCTGGGTGCTGCTCTTTCCCGCAGGCGCGATTGCACTGCTCGTGGTCGGCGTCGGCTTCCTCAGCGATGGGCTGCGCCGGATGCTCCTGCCCGGCGGGGTGAGCACATGAGCACGGGGCCGGTGCTGGACGTTCGCAACCTCACGGTAGCCTACGCGACTGCGGGCGGGCTGCTGCCCACCGTGCGCGACGTCTCCCTGCACATCGACGGAGGCGAGATCTACGGGTTGGTGGGAGAGTCCGGCTCAGGCAAGACGACCCTGGCGCGCGCGCTGGTGCGCTACCTGCCGGAGAACGGGCGGATCACCGGGGGCAGCATCACGCTGGACGGCACGGACCTGCTTGCCCTCTCAAGGGCCGACATGCGCCGCGTCTGGGGCGCTCGCATAACCATGGTTCACCAGGACCCCGCCGCGGCCATCAACCCATCACTGACCGTGAGCGAACAAATTGCCGAGATTGCGCGCGCCCACCTCGGCATGTCTGCCGGCCAGTCACGCGCCAAGGCCCTCGAGATGCTGGCCCGCGTGCGGATGCCGGACCCGGAGTCAGTCGCGGGGCGCTACGCCCACCAACTCAGCGGAGGCATGCTCCAGCGCGTCCTCATTGCCAGCGCGCTGACCACCAACCCTCGTCTGCTCATCATGGACGAGCCGACCACTGCGCTCGACGTGACCACCGAGGCGGTCATCCTGGACCTGGTGCGCGACTTGCTGACGGGGTACGACACCGCAGTGCTCTACATCACGCATAACCTGGGCGTGGTTGCGCGGCTGTGCCAACGCGTCGGCGTCATGTATGCGGGCGAGCTCGTCGAGCAGGGGAGCGTGCGCCGCATCTTCAAGGCCACCCGCCACCCGTACACGCTGGGGCTGCTGGGCTGCGTCCCGCGCGTCGACCAGCCCACCGCAGCCGGTCTCAGCGACCGGAGGCAGCACACCGGGTCACCTCGCGCCGTGCTGCACACCATTCCCGGCAACATCCCCCGGCCCGACCACCTGCCGCCCGGCTGCATCTTCGCACCGCGCTGCCCGCTGGCCGAGGATGCCTGCCGCGCCGCCCAGCCGCCCCTTGTGGAAGTCGGGCCGGATCATCTGACCGCGTGCCGCCGCTGGCAGGAAATCCCGCCGGGCGTGGACCTGTTTGCGGCGGAAGCCAGGCCGCAGGTGCCTGCCGACCGCATGGCCTCCAAGCCCGTGCTGCAGGCGCGCGACCTCGTCAAGCACTATCCCCTACCCCGCGGGCTGCGCGACCTGTGGCAGCGCCGGTCGCGTACAGTGCGCGCAGTGGACGGCATGTCCGCGGACCTGCCCCGCCGCTTCACCTTGGGCGTCGTCGGGGAGAGTGGGTGCGGCAAGACGACCTTCGCGCGCTGCATCGCCGGGCTGGAGGAGGCCACGGCCGGCGAAATCCGGCTGGAGGGCAAGCGGCTGCCCTATCTCGCCAGTCAGCGGCCCGTCGCTGCGTTACAGCAGGTCCAGATGGTCTTCCAGAATCCGGATGCTTCGCTCAACCCGCAGCACACCGCGGGCGAGAGCGTGGCGCGGCCGCTCGTCCGGCTGCACGGCCTGTCGCGCGGGCAAGTGGAGGCGCGCGTGGCGGAGCTGTTCCGCGCCGTGAACCTGCCTGAGGATTACGTCAACCGGCTGCCGCATGAGCTGAGCGGCGGCGAGAAGCAGCGCGTCGCTATCGCGCGTGCGCTGGCCGCGGACCCAGCGGTCGTCATCTGCGACGAGCCCATCTCCTCGCTCGATGTGTCCGTACAGGCCTCCCTCATGAACCTGCTCGTGGACCTCCAGCAGGCGGGCGGCGCCTCGTACCTGTTCATCTCGCACGACCTGGCGGCTATCCGCCACCTGGCCGACTGGATCGCCGTGGTCTATCTGGGCCGCGTCTGGGAGACCGGCCCTGCGGCCGAGGTGTTCGCGCCGCCGTACCACCCATACACCGAGGCGCTCCTCTCCGCCGTGCCGGTGCCCGATCCCGATGCGCCGCAGGAGCACATCCGACTGGAAGGTAGCGTGCCCAGCGCGGTGGACATCCCGACCGGCTGCCGCTTTCACACGCGCTGCCCGCGCAAGATCGGGCCGGTCTGCGAACAGACAGAACCGCCGTGGCAGGAGGGTGCGCACGGCCACCGCATCTGCTGTCACCGCCCGCTGGCCGAGTTGGCCGCGCTGCAAGAGAGTTCGTAGTGGGCGCTTGAGCGCCCCCGCTACACACGTGGCGCTGAAGCGCCGACTACAAACGCTTTTGGTTCGTAGTGGGCGCTTGAGCGCCCCGGCTGCAAACGGAGAATTGCTTGACCGCTTACCTGCTCCGCCGCCTGGGCCTCATCCTGCTGACGATGCTGCTCGCCTCCATCGTCATCTTCGCCGCGACCCAAATTCTGCCGGGCGACGTGGCACAGGTTGCGCTGGGTCAGTTCGCCACGGAGCAAGCGGTCGAGAACCTGCGCGAGGAGCTGGGGCTGAACAGGCCCGCATATGTGCAGTATGCCGATTGGCTGGCGAAGTTCGTGCGCGGGGACTGGGGCGACTCGCTGACGAGCCGTCAGCCCGTCCGCCCGATGGTGCTGAGCCGCCTGCGCAACTCAGCCATGCTCGCAGCCCTGGCGCTGACGCTGTACGTGCCGCTCGGCATTGTGCTCGGCGTGCTGGCCGCGCTCAACCGCGAGAAGCTGGTGGACCAGGCCATCTCTGCCGTCACAATGGCGTTCGTCGGCCTGCCGGAGTTTGTCACCGCGCTCCTGCTGATCGCGTTTTTCGCATTCGCGCTCGCCGTCCTCCCGGCCAACTCCTCCATCAGCCCCGACAGCAGCTTCCGAGAGGCGCTGCCGTCGCTGATCCTGCCCGCCATCACCGTGAGCCTGACCAGCCTCGGCTACGTCGCGCGCATGACCCGCGCCAGCACCATCGACGTGCTGCGCACCGACTATGTGCGCGCTGCGGACCTCAAGGGGCTGCCGCGGCACGAAGTCTTGCTCCGGCACGTGCTGCGCAACGCGCTCCTGCCAACCGTGACAGTCATCGCCATGGGCATCGGCTATCTCATCGGCGGGCTGATTGTCACCGAGCAGGTGTTCGGCTATCCCGGCCTCGGCCGCCTGCTCGTCTACGCCATCCAACGCCGCGACCTGATCCTCATCCAGGCGTGCAGCATGGTCGTCGTCCTCGTCTTCAGCCTCTCCAACCTCGCCGCAGACCTGCTCTACAGCCTGCTCAATCCGCGCATCCGCGTTAACCGGTAAGCCGCAATAGCAGGAAACATCACCGATTCCGCTGCATTCCCTCGCTAAGATGGTCGATATTATCGACCGAAGGAGGTATGAGCGATGCATTGGCATGCAAAACGTATACTGTCGGTGGCCCTGGTGGCTGCGGTTGCGCTCTCCCTGCTGGCCGGGTTCGTGAACGGCCAACAGGCTGCGGCGCAAAGCATGGCCGGCGAGAGCCAGGCGCAGCGCGTCATCCACGTATCCAATGATGGCATCGTCGCTGCCGTGCCCGATGTTGCCGTCGTGAGCCTGGGCGTTGAGACGATGGCGGACACTGCGGCCGCAGCCCTCGACCTGAACAGCCAGCAGATGCAGGCCCTCATCGACACGCTGACGGACGGCGGCGTGGCCGAGGATGATATCCGGACGCAGCAGATTCAGATTCTGCCGCGCTATGAGGACATCCGGCCCACGCCGGTTCCGGAGGGCGAGCCGGCAACCGGCCCGCGGGTGATCGGTTATACCGCAACGAACATCGTCGAGGTCCGCATTACCGACATCTCGCGCGTGGGCAACCTGCTC
This sequence comes from uncultured Anaerolineales bacterium, assembly GCA_964614645.1. Classification (GTDB taxonomy): domain Bacteria; phylum Chloroflexota; class Anaerolineae; order CG2-30-64-16; family CG2-30-64-16; genus MWBF01. The sequence goes on along the minus strand of CAZTMA010000075.1, from coordinate 6,936 downwards.
GATCTGGCGGTCGCGGTCGGCGGCAACCGCGTCGACGGCATCCGCTTTGAGATCAGCGACCCGGCTGCGATGGTGGACCAGGCACGCGAACTCGCGTGGGCGGATGCTGCACACAAAGCCACCCGGCTCGCACGGCTGGCCGGCGCGACGGTGGGCAACGTGCTCAGCATCAGCGAGTCAAGCCAGTTGCCGATGCCGGTGATGCGCGAGGCCGTCATGCAATCCGCCGTACCGATCCGGCCGGGCACGCAGAACATCCAGGTACATCTCGAAGTTACATGGGAAATCAGCGGCGGGCTGCCCCTGCCGGCGGAGGTCTTTGAGCCGGCCCTGCCGGAGATGACGCCGACCCCGACGCCGGCCGTCGCGCTGACTGCTACCGAACCGGTGACCGGCACGCTGCCCACGGTGACGCCAACGACGGCCGTGACCGCCACCGAGGCAATCACCGGGACCGGCACGTCGACCATCACGCTGCCGGTCTTGACATTGAATGTGACGCCTACCCTCACCGTCGAGCCAACCGTCG
>CAZTMA010000075.1:0-6307 GCA_964614645.1 uncultured Anaerolineales bacterium | reverse complement strand
GCGGTTGAGGCGACCGCGTCGGGCACATTTGATTCGCCGGTCAGCACACCGTCGCCGATCACCACCACTGAGACGATGACCACGGCCATCGGCCTGCCCGCCTTGCACATTACGCCCACGATGGGGATGCCGGGCACCGAAGTCCAGGTAACGCTCACGGGCTTCCCGGCGGACGCGCTCACCGTCGTGCGGCTGGGAGTCGTCAACGCGGTGCCGGGGGTGCGCCGGGTCGCGCAGACTGATGCGACCGGGAGCTTGTCGACGACATTCACCATCCCGCGTGCCGCGCAGCCTGGTGAACGCTGGGTCGTGATCGCCTTCACTGAAGACGGCCGCGCCAGCGCGATGTCAGAGGTCTTCCGGGTCCGGTAGACTCGGCCGGCGGAGGCAGTTGCCGCCCGGATCAACACCGTAGAGACGGCCTTCAGGGCCGTCTCTACGCCTGCCTCGCCTGCCCCTCGCGCGCCCGCGCCAGCTCGGCCCGCAGCGCAGCAATCTCCTGCCGCAGTGCAGCCACATCCGCAGCGCCCGCAACCGCGCCATTGGGCTGCGTCGCCTCGCGACCCACAAGATAGCTTGCCAGCGCCGCGGTCACGTAGCCGAAGATTGCGAACGCATAAGTCGCGAGCAGCAACATCAGGATGCGTCCCTCTCCCGTCTGCGGCACGAAATCGCTGCCGAGCGTCGTCATCAACATCGCCGTCCACCAGAGGGCCTCGCCATAGTTGGCCGGTCCCTGCGCCGAGGCCGGCGCACCCTCGAACGCGTAGATGCCGGCCGCGCCGAGCAGCGTCACCAGCAGGGTCAGCCCGAGGACGTAGCCCAGCCCGCGGCGGCCCATGCTCGCGCGCAGCGTCCTCATGCCCCGGTTAGCGGAGCCGATCAGGCTCACCAGGCGGGTCGCGCGTGTGCCTGTGCGCACGACGCGAAAGATGCGCACTGCGCGGAAGATACGAAACGCGGGCAGCAGCAGCGAAATGACCGTGAGCCAGTTGCGCCTGAGGTATGCGAGCTTCGCCGGGGCCACTATGAAGCGCACCAGGAAGTCCAGGATGAAGACGGCCCAGATGACGTTCATCAGGGTCTGCAGCACCGGCTCCAGCCCCCACACGAGGTCGATGATGACCAAGACCAGCCAACTGAAGCTCAGGACGAGCAGGGGCGTCTCCAGGAGGTCATCGAGTGTTTGGAGCAGGCTGCGGCGCTCCGCATCGAGCGCCTGCTTCTCCGCCTGTCGGGGGTCACTGCCTTCTTTCGTCATGCCACACCACCTTTGCCGATGAATTCCGCACATGCAGACGCCATTATGACATAGATACCAGAGCGCGTAGGTGAGGATTCCTGCATTGCCGCCGGGCGCCGGGAATAGCAACGGGCCACGGATGAGCGTATCAGCTCCTGTGAGAGCCGATGGGGTCATCCGTGGCCCGCTTCGTGGACGGCCGCGGCTTATCTTGCGATGCGCAGCCGCAGCGTGCGGATGTCGAACGGCCGCAGGTCCAGCCGGACGGTGTCGCCGTCCAGGACTACACCGTCCGGAGCCTCAAGCGCAGCTTCCATCAGGTCCGTCTCCGTGACCTCTGCCAGTGGGAGCATAATTTGCAGCGCGGCGCGCGTCCGCTGCCCTGCGGATTCGTACAGCCGCAGGACCAGGTCATCGCTATCCTCTGCCTGCTTGACCGTCTCCACAATGACGTTGGCCGGAGTTATCTGCATGAACGAGTGCCCCGCGTCTGCAGGGGCGGCAGCCACCCGGCTCGCCTGGAGCGGCTGGTTGAACGCATAGGCCGCCTGCACGACGCCCGCTGCGAGCGGATCGCCCGCGTGCGGGTAGAGAGCATAGCGGAACGTGTGCTCGCCCTGGTCGGTGTACCCGTGATGCGGCTGGCCCGGCGTAACATCGGAATCTGCGACGAGACGGGGGCCGGGGTACGGCGCACTGCGGATGAGGTTGAGGTCGAGCACGTTGTCCTTCACCCGGTGGCCGTACTTGCAGTCGTTGAGCAGTGCAACGCCGTAATCCCGCTCCGACAGATCGACCCACTTGTGGCTCGGCACCTCGTCCAGAGCCAGGTCCCACGTGGTGTTGCGATGTGTCGACCGGCGCACATGGCCGAACTGGATCTCGTGCGTGGCCTCCAGCGCGCGGACGTCTACCGGGAACTGCACACGCAGCATGGTCATGGGCTCCAGCCAGCGCGCCTGCGTGTCGAACACCACGAGCGGCTCGCCCGTCATCAGGCTGATTTCCTGCACCAGTTCCGAGTGTCCGATGCGGTATGTCTGCCGGACCACCGCGCGCGGCCCGTCCACGAACGGCTCACTCTGCACGAGTTCCGGCGTCGCAGGGGTGGACTGGGCATAGTCCATCGGGAAGTCCCACGCGTCGCCGTAGTCCCGATACACGACGAACCGGTTGGCGGCCTGTCCCGGCGCCACGGACTCCCGGTTCGCGACCTTGTCCCAGACGGAGGTGATCGCGCCATCCGCGCCGAACGTCACCCGCAGCAGTTCGTTCTCCAGCGACTCCGCGCTCGCCTGCAGCGCGGGGAAAGACTCGCTGACCGGGCTGGGCCGCGCGACGCTGTAGCCCAACGGCGGGACGGTCACGTGCTGCCACGCGTCCTCCACCCGCACCCATTCGGTGCGCGGCCACGACAGCGGGTTGAACGTGATGAACGCGGCATCCTCGCCTCGGTCCGTCGCACCCACCAGTGTTGTCTGGGCCACCGCGGCTTGTGCCGCCTCGATACCCGCGTTGACCTCATCCAGCAGCAGCGCATAGCGCGCGACGCTCTCGTCGTATACCCGTTTGATGGACGACCCAGGCAGGATATCATGGAACTGGTACAGCAGGACTTCGCGCCAGACGGCCTCCAGCCGCTCGCGCGGGTAGGCTGCGCCCGCCGTGACCTGCGCCAGGCTGGCCCACAGCTCCCATGCGCGCAGCGCCTCCTCCAGCCGCCGGTTGTACCGCTTGTTCGCAGCCTCGGTGGTGTATGTGCCCTGGTGTCGTTCCAGGTACAGCTCGCCCGTCCACGTAGCGAAACGAACCGCGTCCTTCGCCCAGCGCTCGAAGAACGCTGCCGACCACTCCTGCTTCACCGGGCTCAGCCCCGCGAAGTTGTGCAGCCGCGCCAGCCGCTCCAGGTGTTCCTCGCCCGGCCCGCCGCCGCCATCGCCGATGCCATAGACCATCAGCGCAGTGTCGGATATGCCCTTGTCGCGGTAGTTCTCCTCGATGCGTGCGAGCGAGCGCGGGGCCGCGGGGCTGTTGTATGTCTCTTCCGGCAGCATGTGCACCAGCACGCGGCTGCCGTCGACGCCCTCCCACCAGAATGACTGGTGCGGAAACTTGTTGATGAGGCTCCAGCTCAACTTCTGCGTGCAGAAGGTGTGCAGCCCGGCCCGCGCCATGATGCCGGGCAGCGCGGCCGTGTAGCCGAATGCATCGGGCAGCCAGATATAGCGCGGGTCGACGCCGAATTCCGCCGTGAAGAAGCGCCGGCCGTACAGAATCTGCCGGACCAGCGACTCGCCACCCGTCACGTTGGTGTCGCATTCCACCCAGAGCGCGCCCTGCGGCTCGATCCTTCCAACCGCCACGCCTGCCCGGATGCGCTCGTACAGGCCGGGATATTCCTCCTTCATCCACTGGAAGTATTGCGCCTGGCTGGCAGCGAAGACGTAGTCCGGATAGCGCTCCATGTTCGCCAGCGCGGTCGAGAAGGTGCGTGCGCCTTTGCGTTTCGTCTCGCGGATGGGCCACAGCCAGCCGAGATCCATGTGCGCATGGCCGACGGCACTGACCGACAGAGAGGGATCGCCGCCCTGCTTGCTCAGCATCGCTGCAAGCGCGGCCCGCGCGGCCGCGATCGACTTCGCAGTGAAGCCGTTCCAGAAGGCATGCACCGCGTCGTTCAGCGCGGCGAGAATCTGGTCGTGCCGGGCGGATGCGGACGGCAGCACCTTCAGCGCATCGAGCAACACCTCGTAATCGTAATACAGGTCGCGCACTGCCTCGTTGCACACCGCAATAGTCGCCTCGCGGATGGCGCCGTTGTCCTGGAGATTGCCGAACAGGTCGTTGGCCCCGACGTCGGCCCACACCTCGACCGGCTCGCCCCCGGCCGCGGGCGCCGCGAAGGGCAGTACACGCTTGCCCGGCCGGCCCAGCGAGAAGTCGTAGGTGGAGGACAGGTTGGTCAGCCCGCGCACCGGCTCGCCGGCTGCATCGAACACGCACATCTCGCCGTTGACATCGAGCAGCAGGACGACCGTCTGCCCCGCCGCGGCGGGCGGGACCGTGCCGCTGAAACGGAACCAGGCGCAGTCGAACAGCGTGCCCCAGGTCTCGCCAATAGCCGGCTGCAAGGCTTCGCCGCTCTGCCGCCGCGCGTAGGGGACCGGCTCGCGCGTGCGCCACGCCGACATCGTGAGCGGCGCGACCGGGGTGTAGATGGCCGAGGCGATGAGTTCCAGCGCGACGTCAAGCTGGCGCCGGGTGTAAGGGGTGAAATCTGGCATGAATATCTCCTCCCGGATGGATTGAGGTTAACCGGTGATGATCTGAGTCTACCACCGACGGGGTATCGGCGCAATCGCTGTAGCAGGATGTAGCTGGAGTCGAGGCTTTAGCCGGATTGTCAGGCTGCAGGGGTCGGCTGAGGCCTCGACTCCGTTTGCGTTTCGGATTCCTGCCTCCCTCTGCCCCGGCTTGCGCGGACGCCGCGCCTGAAGTAAGCTTGTTCCAGCGTTATTCCACAACCCACACGAGGTAATCCCATGTCTACCGCTGTCACCGCGGCCTGGCTCACCGAGCAGGCCGAGCTCTCGCTGCAGCGCCTGCTGCCCCGGCTGCACGAGGCATTCCATACGGCAGCGCCCGCGGACTGGCGGACGTTCGAGCGCCGCCTGACCGCCCACTTCCCCCGCCTCTTCCGCCTGCTCCACCACCTGTACGGCTCGCACTACGACTTCTTCTACCACCTGGAGCAGATCCTGCTGAGCGCCGCGTCCCTCTCGCTCGCACGGCCTGCAGAGCTGAAGGCGCTCGATGCCGAGCGCGAGGCGCGGCCGGACTGGTTCCAGTCGGAACAGATGTTGGGCGGCGTGTGTTACGTCGACCTGTTCGCAGGCAACCTCGCCGGCATTCGCGCCAGGCTGCCCTACTTCCGCGAGCTGGGGCTGACCTACCTGCACCTCATGCCGCTGTTTGCCAGCCCCGCGGGCGAGAATGACGGCGGCTACGCTGTCAGCTCCTATCGCGATATCAACCCGGCCCTGGGCACGATGGCCGAGCTGTCCGAGCTGGCCGCAGAGCTGCGCCGCGAGGGCATCAGCCTCGTGCTCGACTTCATTCTCAACCACACATCGGACGAGCATGCGTGGGCAAAGGCCGCGCTGGCCGGCGACCCGGCATACCAGGGCTATTACTACATGTTCACGGATCGCACCATGCCGGACGCATACGAGCAGCACCTGCGCGAGATTTTCCCCGGCGTCCGCCCCGGCAGCTTCACCTTCCGGCCTGAGGTGGGCAAGTGGGTCTGGACGACCTTTTACAGCTTCCAGTGGGACCTGAACTATCGCAATCCCGCGGTCTTCCGCGCCATGATGGAGGAGATGCTGTCCTTGGCGAATGCGGGCGTGGAGGTGCTGCGCTACGACGCGCTCGCCTTCATCTGGAAGGAGCTGGGCACGCCCTGCGAGAGCCTGCCCGAGGCACACATGCTCGTGCAGGCGTTCAGCGCGCTGACCCGCATCGCCGCGCCCGCGCTGCTGTTCAAATCGGAGGCGATCGTCCACCCGGACGAGGTTGCCCAGTACATCTCGCCCGACGAGTGCCAGATTTCGTACAATCCCCTGCTGATGGCGCTCCAGTGGGAGGCGCTGGCGACGCGCGAGGTCAAGCTGCTGCGGCATTCGCTGGCCGGACGGTTCCACATCCATCCCGGCTGCGCATGGGTCAACTACGTGCGCAGCCACGACGACATCGGGTGGACCTTCGACGACGGCGACGCAGCCCAGGTGGGCATCAACGGCTTCGACCACCGCCGCTTCCTCAATGCCTTCTACACGGGCCGCTTCCCCGGCAGCTTCGCACGCGGCCTGCCCTTCCAGGAGAACCCGCGCACGGGCGATGCGCGCATCTCCGGCACGGCCGCGTCGCTGGCCGGGCTGGAGAAGGCGCTGCGCGAGGAGGGCGAGGCGGAAGCCGAGCTGGCCGCCCGCCGCATCCTGCTCATGTACGGCATCGCGCTCTCCATCGGCGGCATCCCGCTCATCTACCTGGGCGCCGAGATCG
>CAZTMA010000074.1:16077-25064 GCA_964614645.1 uncultured Anaerolineales bacterium | reverse complement strand
CATAGCACCGATTCCAAGGTTGTGCAAAAGGCAGGCCCGGGGCGGACGTGCCAGCTAAGCTGGCCCAGGTCCGGGGCGGACACGCAGGTCCGCCCGTACGGGGTGGGGGCGCGGGGGCGGACGTGCCAGCGAAGCTGGCCCAGGTCCGGGGCGGACACACAGGTCCGGGGCGGACACGCAGGTCCGGGGCGGACACGCAGGTCCGGGGCGGACACGCAGGTCCGCCCCTACCGCGGATGGGGGATGCGCCGCCGGACGGGCCGGCGGCGCTTTGACCTTTCACACCGCCCGTGCTAAACTCCCCACACCTCGTCAGCAATCGGAGCAACCATGGCCGTGTCGCCTTCCTCTCTGCTCAGCCGGCGCACGAAGCTCTTCTATGGCGCCGGCGACATCGGCAACGCGCTCGTCAACTCGGCAGTGCAGTTCTTTCTGGTCATCTTTTATACGGATGCCGCGCTGCTCTCGCCCGCCCTCATCGGAAGCGCTCTCCTCCTCGCAAAGTTGTGGGATGCCGTCAATGACCCTCTGTTCGGCTGGCTTTCCGACCGGGTTAAGTCAACGTCGCTTGGCAAGCGCCGGGTCTTCATGATCTTCGGCGCGATCCCGCTGGGCCTCAGCGTGGCGATGCTCTGGCGCGTCCCGGCTGCCGCGGCGGCTTCGCCCGCGCTCGCGTTCGTCTGGGTCACCGGCTCGTTCGTCCTGTTCGATACAATCTGGACAGTCACGAACGTGCCTTACTATGCGCTCAGCGGGGAGCTTACGGACGACTACGACGAGCGCGGCTCTCTCACGACGTATCGCATGGTCTTGTCCGTGCCTGCATACTTGCTTGGCGCAGCTCTCACGCCCGCATTGGTAGCCCTCTTTCCCAGCAAGGCGGCGGGGTATGCGGTTGTTGGCGCCCTGTACGGACTCATTGCTGCGATCGCTCTCCTCATCAGCGCGGCCGGCTTGCGCGAGCGGCCCGAGGTGAGCGCACGAACGGCCGAAGACTCCCCCTGGACCACCTTCGGCGAGGCGTTTCGCAACCGTCCGTTCGTGCGCCTCATCGGCGCCTATTTTATCCTCAACCTCGCGTTCGCGCTCATCAAAACGCTCATGGTGTACTTCCTGACCTACCACACCGGCATGGCGGCACAAATGCCCGCAGTGATGGGTTTAATGTTGGTCTGCGTGGTGCTGGCGCTGTTCCCCTGGCAAGCTATCGCGCGGCGTTGGGAGAAGGCCAAGGCTTACGCGCTGGGGATGTCCATCGGCGGCGTTGCCGTTGCGCTCACCTTCTTCCTGCCAGCCGGCCCGACGCCGTGGATCTACCTGATCGCGGCGATAGCCGGGTTCGGGTTTGCTGCGCAGTGGGTCTTCCCGTGGGCGATGGTGCCGGACGTGGTCGATTACGACCGGCTTGACTCCGGCGAGCAGCGGACCGGCATGTACTTCGGCGTGTGGGGCCTGTCGACGAAGGTCTCCGAGATGTTGGCGGTCGCAGCGACCGGCTGGATGTTGGGGCTAACCGGATACGTCGCCAACGCAGTGCAGACCGGGACCGCATTGCTGGGCATCCGTGTCTCATTCGGGCTGCTGCCGGCCCTGTTGATTGCCGCCTGCGTGCCCCTGCTGCTGACGTATCCGCTAACTCGCGCGGCGCACCACAGGGTTCTGGAACAGCTGGAGGGAAGCTGACATGCCGCCCGTGCGTGCCGCAATCGTCGGCTGCGGAAGGATCGCGGATCTGCACATCCTCGGGTATCGCGACCGTCCGGACGCCGTCGTTACGGCCGTGTGCGACATCCGGCGCGAGCTGGCGGCTTCCCGTGCGAGGGCGTGGGGAGTTCCGAAGGTCTACGCCGACTATGCCGCGGTTCTGAGCGATCCGGAGATCGACCTGGTCGAGCTCCTGGTGCCCCACCATCTGCACGCCCGTATGACGGTTGACGCATGCAGGGCGGGCAAGCACGTATCGGTCCAGAAGCCGATGGCGCTCGACACGGCCGAGGCGGATCGCATGATCGGAGCGGCCCGTGCCGCCGGCGTCGTGCTGCGCATCTACGAGAACTTCGTCTTCTACCCTCCGCACGTGCTGGCAAAACAGATGATCGATGCCGGTGAGATCGGCGAGCCGCAGATGATCCGGATGCACGTGAGCACGGGAAAGAGCGCCACAGCCTGGAAGGTTCCACTCAGCGCCTGGTTGTGGCGCTTTCAGCAGCGTAAAGCGGGTGGCGGGCCGCTCGTCTTCGACCACGGCTACCATCTGTTCTCGCTCGCGTACTATTTGATGGGAGAGGTGAAGCGGGTGTATGCGTGGCTCGACAAGAGCCGCATCTATCCGGGCGTCGCAGTCGACGCACCCGCCACCATCATGTTTCAGTTCACTCAGCCGCGGCGCTACGGCGTGCTGGACTTTGCGCATACGCCGAACATGGTGATGGACTCCGTCTATTACGCTGACGACGACCGGGTGGAGGTGATCGGGGATCGCGGGATGATTCTGGTCAACCGCTGCACCGCTAAGACGCTCGACCTGCCGCCGCTGATGCTGTTCAAGGACGGCCGGACGCGTGAGGTGCCTGTGGAGCGGTACGAGTGGCACGACAGTTTTGTCGACTGCACCCGGCACCTGTTCGACGTACTGAAGCAGGGCGGGCAGCCCCGACTCGACGGCGTAACCGGGCGGAAGGTACTCGCGTTCGCGGCCGCCGCGCAGATTTCCGCGCGGGAAGGTCGGGAGGTGCATCTTCCAGGGCCCACCCGAACGCCATTGGGCGGCCAAGCCCAGGCATAGCACTTCCGAGCAGGTCCGGGGCGGACGTGCCAGCGAAGCTGACGTGCCAGCGAAGCTGGCCCAGGTCCGCCCGTACGGGGTGGCGGCGGCGAGGATGCGGGCCGGGTCGCGCGCATCGGCGGGGAACACGAAGGCGCGAAGGCGACGAAGGGCGCTGCGGCGCTGGCGCGAAGCGTGGTGGCCGAGTTGGCGTTGGGCAGGGGCGCATGCACGGTTGGCTTCGCCCTTGCGTCCCATACGACACGGTGTCCGGGCATTGTGGGTGCGTTGGGTCGTATGGCACGCGAGGGCGAGGCCGGCAACGACGTTACCACGCGAACGACGGTCAGGATATCAGGGCGTGGCTGTGGGTCGACGTCGAGTCAGGGTTGCCGGCCTCGCCCCTACAGGTGCGCGCGGGGCAGGGTGGACGCCAGGAAACCGCTGCGGGCCGTGGGATGCGCGCGGCGCTACGAGAGGAAATTGAGCGCGGGTTCGATGCCGATGGCCACCGTGACGGTCATCGTCACAGCCATGATCAGGTTACTGAGTGCGGCCACGCGGATGCCCCGACGCAGGGAGTGGAAGTTGACGTAGCCCAGAAAAATGCTGTCCAGGCCGAAACTGATAAGGGCGACGATGGCGATGATGATGTAGAGATCCCACCACAGGATGCCCAGCGGATGCTGATAGGCGATTTTCGGGGGCATGGTTCCCGGAGTAACCTGTCTCGCTATCGATTGCGCCAATGAGATGACAACCGGCAACAGTACCACAGAGATAGCGCCGGTGGCGATGGTGGCCAACAGCGCCAGCCCGCGGCCGCCGTTTTCCTTGGTCAGGCCCAACACCGTGCCTTTGCAGATGAACGGGAACAAGGTGAACACCGGTAGAATGCAGACGAGGCTTTCCATGATAGCTCCTTACGTCGCGCCACGATCACGGGTCCTGCGGCCCGGCCGGTGATCCCCATTCGCCCGGGCGTCTCCACGCGTCCCTCCGGGCCTACACCTCGCCGTAGCGATACTTCGTGCTCTCCTCGATGATCCTGATCTCCGCCGGCGTCAGGTCGAACAGCGCGTAGACCTGCGCGTTGAGCGCGGTCTCGAGCCGGACGATCTCGGCGGTCAGGCGCTCGTGCTCGCTGCGGCGATCCGCGAGCCACGCCTCCCACTCGTCGCGCTGCCTGAGGGGGATGTCGTTGGCGCGGCCGAACACCTTTGTCAGTTCGGCCCGGAACGCGGGGAAGTCGAGCTCCCACCAGGCGGTCAGCTTGAGGTTGAGCTTGCCGCCCGGCCGGCCCAGGTCGGACAGGATGCGGTGGCGGGCCTGGCGGTGGAGGGTGTAACGCGCGCTAGTTGTGCTTGACAGAGCATTGACATGCTCCGCAATGAGCGGCTGCACCGGTACTGGAACATCTGGGATCGGCAGTCTGACCATTGACTGCTCTGAAAGGACATAGCGTAGCATCCCTTTTCGCTCGCCTATAGGGTTGCAAAGGCCTGAAATGCAGAACCACGACACACGAGACATAAGCAGTCCTAGTAAAACCTGATTTCCCCCGGGTATCATGAACGTGGTTTTGTTTCCCACAACCCCGGGCTCGACCAACGTAAACCGCGGACTTCGCGCCATCTCCGGCCACATAAGCTTTTGATCCGCGAAGAGCTCATAGTAGGCCACTGTGTCCTGGATCTCGTACCATTGATAAAGGCCAGCTTTTCGACCAGACCACGGTTTGGTCATATCCCAGTCTGTCGGTCGAGGCTGGAGAAGACTTCGATACTTGGAAAGATGCTGCATCACGTTGGGATAGAGGGTTACGTCTAGCCCGCGCCTGACGAAGATCAGCCAGCGGTCCTCATTCTCCGTATACCAGGGCCGGATGTCCTCACCGTTAATAAGGGGGAAGATTATCTTCGAAGCAGACGCGTCTTCCCGGATCAACCGCTCTCGTGTTTGTCCATCGATGATGAAGGCCTCGTTCAACCCAGTTACTACTCCACGATAAATACTTCCTTGGACAATCTCCTGCAGCGGGTGTCCTGTCTGCACCAGCTTCGTGAACAGCCTACGCTCTGCATTCTCTGTCAATTGCCAACCGGAGTCTGCCTGATCGTGGATCGAGACTGGCATTCGAGCCGTCGCAATACGCTTCGACAAGTCTTGAATCCCCTGACCACGCCCGAACGTGACGGCCTGTGCTGTATCTCCGGAACGTGGGGAGCGTTTGCGCGCGACCATGATCGCCGGATACACATCCGGCGCATCAGCGAATACCCGGTTGTCGCCCAGGTCGACAATGGTCTCGACGGTCGTCTGCTCGCGCAGGAACTTGCGCAGCGGCGTCGCATAGTTGGCGCGCAACCAGCTATTGCTCGCGATGTACGAGAGGCGGCCGTCCTGCCGCAACTGCCTCATCCCCTGTGCGAAGAAATAGACGAAGAGGTCGGCGGTGCCGTGGTACACTTCCGGATACACATCCGCAAAGTATGCCTTGTACGGCGCGAGCGCCTCCTGCCTGACATACGGTGGATTCCCGACCACCACGTCGAACCCCGCGCGCTCCCCCAGCCCGTACCCGTGCCGGTCGAAGAACACCTCGGGGAACTCGAGCTCCCAATGGAAGAAGCGGTGGTGCTCAGCCAGGTCGCTGACCTGGCCCAACAGCGCATCGAACTGCGGGAAGCGCGCGACGCTCTGCCCCGCGGCGTACTCTGCCAGCCGGGGCGCCAGCTCCGGGTCGATGTGCAGCCCGAAGCGCCGCGCGGTGGCCAAGTCCGCCAGCGCGGCGTAGCGCCGGGCCAGCGTCTCGCGCAGGCTGAGGTAGATCTGTTCCTGCTGCTTCACATCCGCGACGGTCAGCCCCGGGTTGTCCTCGATGAGCCACATCGAGCCGACCGCCAGGCTGAGACTCTGGCGGAATGCATCGTCGTCCAGCATGCTCGCCTGGCCCGCGGCCTGGGCCTGCTCAGCAGCCTTCGCAACACGCGCCGCGCGGCGGCGCTCCTGCGCGGTCGTGGCTCCGGTGGCCGGCCCCGCGCCCGGACTGCCGCCCGCGGCCAGGTCCGCCAGCCGCGCGCCGACGAGCGAATTGCCCACGCGCAGGTGATGGTCGAGAAACGACAGCGGCCGGTCCTTCGCCGCGGTGCTGAGCCACAGCGAGAGCTTGGCCAGGTCGACCGCCAGCGGGTTGAGGTCGACCCCGTAGACGCACGACTGCGCGACGCGGCGCTTCCAGTAGGCGAGATCCGGTTCCGGTTCGAAGGTTGAAGGTTCCAAGGTTGGAGGTTGCGAACGTGCAACCTGTGAACTTGTAACCTGCGAACTCGTCGTCACCGACGCACCCAGGTCCACGAGGAAGCGGGCGATGTGCTCGACGACCTCCACGAGGAAGTGGCCGCTGCCCATGGCGGGGTCCAGGCAGTTGAGGCCGAGCACGGCATCGACGCGGCGCGAGGCATCCGCGGGCGGGATATCCGCGGGCGGGATACCCGCGAGGGCCGCGTCCAGCGCGGGGCCGACCGTCTGCTCGACGATGTACTTGACGATCGCGTCGGGCGTGTAGTACGAGCCGGTCCGCTTGCGCTCCCCGCGGTCGTTGAACAGGTCCACGGTCCAGCCGTCCTCGGGCGGGATCGGCCGCAGGTGATGCTCGAGCAGGCCCTCGTAGATGGTGCCCAGGTGGCGCTCGGACAGGTCGCGGTAGTCGATGAACTCACCCCGGACGCGCGCCAGTGCATCGAGCGCGGCTTCGAGGTGTGCATCGCCGACGGTGTAGCGTTCGAGGAAGGGGTAGCGGGCGGGGTCGAACAGGCCGCCGTTAAACGTGGCGACCTTGAGCGGCGGGCTGCCCGCGTTGATGATGGTGAAGAGCTGGCGCAGCCGCGGCCAGATGAGCGCGGTATCTGCGAGCAGGGGCGCGGCAGTCGCCCGGTCGCGCGCCACCTGCCGGGTGAGAGCACGCAGGCTGTAGTTGTCGCGGTAGCCCGGGCTATCGGCCAGCGGGAGCAGGTCGCGGGCCTCCGCATAGAAGATGAACAGCAGGCGGTAGAGGGCGATCAGGCTGTGGTCGTAGATGGCCTTGAGGCCGGCGGACGCCGCGTTAGCCGCCAGGCCGTTGGCCGGGTAGTCGAGGAAGCCCTGGGCCAGGTGGCGGAGGGCCTCGTACACCTGCGCCTTGAGCCCCTCACCGATGGCGTGCGCGTAATCCGCGCTCTCGGCCAGCAGCGCGTCGAGGCTCAGCGGGCCGGGGTCGAACGCCGCGCGGCGGAAGAAGGCATAGAAATAGAGAAACGCGTCCGGGGCCGGACCACCCGGCTCGCCCGGCGTATCGCCGCCCCCCTGGAGCAGCGCGGGCAGGTCCACCTCGTAATAGCGGTCGAGCTTGTGGCTGGTGTCCCGGTGGACCAGCCGCCACAGCCGGCCGTTGGTGAGGATGCCCCACGGCACGCCTGCGTGCTGGACATAGAACGCAATCTGGTAGGCGGGGTTCTTGTTGTTGAAGGGGTCACCCGGGCCGGCCAACGCGCGGTCGAGCGGGCGGTCCCAGTGTTTGGCCTCGGCGACGCCGAATGCAGCCCCGCGCAGCGCCGCGTCGTCCAGCACACGGCCCTTCAGCCCCGCGCGGGCTGCCTCGTCGCTGAACAGGACGTAGTCGGGCGTCTTGCCGCCGTCGGGCGTCCGGAGCGAGGGCTGGACCTCGAATGTGTGCCCGAGCGCCTGGAGGACCGGGCGGACGAGGTCCTGCTCGGTCTGCGCCTCGATGGTGGACGGCTGGTGCGCGGCCAGGATCTGCCGGAGCTGCCCGCGCACTTCGGCTGCCTGGACGGCGAGGAGCTGCCAGTCAGACCGGCCGGGCAGGACCTGGTCCAGGTAGTGGTCGGAGAAGAGCTGCGCGTTGCGGTGGCACTGCTGGGAGGTGAGGGTGGGTTGGTTGGGTGCGGCGGGCATCGGCGGTCACCGTTCTGTGTCATGGGATTGCGCACGCAAGCCGCCGGCGATACCGCGGCCAGGGGGCTCGGCGCGGGGTGGTTGGTCGCGCGGAGTTTAGCACAGGGGCAGGGGGAGTGCAACCTGGGTGATGCGAGGGAATGGCGCTAAATGTAAGAGTCCGAAAGACTTCTGAGCAGAGAAGCAGGGTTGTTTCCGCCACGCAGTCAAAGGAGGCGACCCCAGGCACACCCAAATCGGCTGCTGGCTGGAACCTGCCCGCACTGCGAGTATGGAGCAACCACCCAGCCCACCCCACGCCGTTTGATTTCTCGTTGAAATGGATACATGACGGTAAGCTTATGAGGTGGATGGGACAGATGCTCGGCGCGCAGAAGAATGATGATACCGTCTGTTAGGGGAGCCAGAGGTTTCTCACAAAATCGGCAACCGCATCCTGAACGTAAACGCTCGCAAGGGAGATGAAATTACCCCCAAACAGGATAAGGAAATCCTCGGGGTCATAGACCCACAAATAGGGTTTCGTGGTCGCTTGCGAAATATTGGACAGGTCATTCAGATTTGCCGATTCAGGATCAAACTCAGCATAGGACACTTTCCCTGTTTCCTCCCGCAGATCGATACCAAGCCGCCGATTCAGTGCAAGTAGACTCCAATCACAGATCAGCCGATAGCTGCGGGTAAGATAGTTTCGAAATACGAACTGAGGGGTGAGGAATGTGAGCGTACCCAGCATCCCAATGCCTCCGAGTAGAAACACAGCGAAGATGTCCAGATTCTGGAAAAGAACAACACCGAACAGAGCGACACCTATGAACCAGGATGCCGACACTGCCATGTATAGATCTGTAATTTGGCGAAGCCTGGTGCGTATGATGTTAGGGGAAGGCAATACAGGAAAACTGCGGAGTGCCAAGAGAAATTTGAGGTTGATAATCAGGATACGCGAAGCTGTACCTAGCGGCATTGCACAGCAGAGTCCGTAATAGAGGATAATCAGTGATTTCTCGACCAGATGGGGGGAAGTATACCAGAAGAGAGGAAACGCGCTCGGGCGTAAGGACTTGATCGCCAGCATGCTTTGGATATCGACCCTAAAAAATGCAAGATGGACAAGGATGGCCGCGAGCCCGAGCATCACTCCACCTGCCAGCAGATTCCCTTTTCCACTACTCAGTTGGTGAAACCAGCCACGGATGAAGTCTCTATACGTGTTGTCGTCAATGAGAAAGCAGGGACGCAAATCCCGGTATGCGTGATGGACGCCTTG
>CAZTMA010000074.1:0-16035 GCA_964614645.1 uncultured Anaerolineales bacterium | reverse complement strand
ATGCCAAAGGCTCCGACGTAGATCGCTGGAGTATGAAGGTATTCCCAGGCGAAATCTATCCGGAACGCGAGCAGCAGCCCACCGAGAAAGACGGCTGCTCCGAGTAGTAAAGCAACCGCCGGCGCAGGGAGGGGTATTCTTTCAAAGAAGAAGTCAACCCATAGCCGGAATTGCTCGGGATAGGTAGCGAACCGGGAGTAGTGGAACAGGAACTTGGCGTCGCTCTGCGGCAGCTCTACTACCGTTCCTAACGACGCATTGAAGGCGGAGGTTGGGTCTTGCCTGCTGCTAAAGACTTTGGCTCTCAGCCATCCGAGCGCGGCATCGCCGAGCCTATGGATGGAGGCTGAGAACGCCAACGCCCTTTCTCGGAACCAGCCTTGCACGCGAGGACGGGAAATACGCGATCGTGAAAGTCTCCGGTTCTGTTGAGTAGTTCGCATAGGTCAAATCCCGAATGACTTTACCGCCGGGCGAGATCAACAAGATAGTAGCCTTGCACATTGGCTTGAATGGTGAATGGCATTAGTAAGCCAGCGATCGAATTGACCACCAGCTGATCAGGCAACACGTGCCGCAGCAACCGGCTAAGTGCCGGGTATTTGAAGTAACCGCGCGCCAGATACTGAAACCTTAAGAGATTGGGCATAATCGCTTCCGAGATATCCTCAACCTTCAACGCATCAAATCCCGTCTGGTTTGCAAGCGTCAGCCATTCCTCGATGACCCACCCTCTTCCTACCGCCATTGAGGCCTCGACGAGCTTTGCGGCAAGGCGCAGTTCGGGCTCAAACTGGTCCAGGGCCCGTTTGCGAAAACCGTCGAAAACGACAAGTCGACCGCCAGGCTTCAACACTCTATGCACTTCTGCAAGCGCCTTCGACATGTCGGTGGCATGACAAATGCTCTCGACCACAAAGGCCAGATCAAACGAATTCGCAGGAAAAGGTAGATTCTGAAAATCAGCCTCCTGGAATGCTACATTGGCAAGTCCATCGGCTGCTTTCACTGCATGCCTGACATGCATCGGGGTAAGGTCAATGCCTACGAATTGAATGGTAGGATTTCTACTAGCCAAATGCAGCAGATTGAATCCCTTACCGCTCGCAAGCTCGAGTACATTCTCTGGATAGACTTCATCTATATGCTGCTGTACTATCTCAGCCTGTCCGTAATAGCCTGCAGGGTCAAACTTGCCATCGAAGTTCAGGGCCATGTGAACTGAACCGTGAGCCGAATGGAACAACCTGTACCCCAAGTCGCTCCCCTCATAATAGTTTACAATATCCTGCTTATCAATGCTCTGCCGCGTCAACTCATCAACATTGAAGATGCGACGAACTTTGGCGAGATAGCGTGTGAGATCTGGGTTAAGCATCAATATGCCTTTGCTGGAGAGGTCAATATCTTCACCGAGCACCCTTACTACATTTCTGGCTAGAGTATCGCATATCATGTGGCGAGTGTCAAAGCTATATCGCTGAGCTTCAGACGGGAGTTCGGACAGCCGGCTGCACGAGGGCCGTGAAAGCGACGAGCGTCTTTGCAACAAGCTGGCGGAGCGCGTCGACCAGGGCGCGGAGGTCGTGCTCACGGCCCGTGAAGTCCGCGACGGGCGGACGGAGAGTGTACGCGCCGGCCGCGGCGCGGCCGAAGCCGGCCAGCCGCGCGTCGACCGCGGCCATGGGCTCCGAGGCGCCCTCGAGATAGCGCACGGCGGCGAGCAGTTGGGACAGGCCTTCAGGGTAGAGGAGCACGGTCTTGAGCGTGCGGGTGACGTCGAGCAGGGGCGTGTCCCCGCGAGGGATGCGGGGCTGCAGGTCCGGGGGCAGCTGGCGGATGATCGCATCGCGGCCGGCGCGGTCGGCCATGCTGGGGCAGTTCACGAGCGCGGCGGCCAGGGCCCGCTTCTGCTCCGTGTCGAGGTTGGGTTCCGCCATGGGTCCGCCTTTCGGGTGGGTGGTGCGACGCTGGGGGGAGTGTAGCATAGGGCGGGCGGGACGGCAATCGCGCGCGATGCGATGGGGGTGCGGTGGGTTGTATGGTGCGGCGTCGGCGAAGGAAACCGCGGCATGCGCGCGTGCCCTAACGATTAGCCGTTGACGAGGCTGGGCCGGGCAATCGACGGATGTGGGAGGGCGCGAGGGGCGGACACGGGGGGCGGACACGCAGGTCCGCCCCTACCGGCCGGTGGCGGTGAAATGGGCCAGGACGGAGCCCAGTTCGCCGCGGTGTTCGGCTTCGTGCTGGGCGAGGTGGTGGAGGACCCAGGCGGGCGTGACGTCGTAGTGGGGCAGGCGGCGCGGGCGGTGGAAGTCGGCGGCGGTGAGGCTGCGGAGCTGGTCGAGGAGGGCGGCGCGGACGGTGCGCAGGCGGTCGAGGTGCTGGTCGAGGGTCTGCCCAGCGACCGCGGCCAGGATGCCGGCCGGGTCGCGCACATCGGCGGGAAACAGAGGGGCGAGCTCGGCGGGCAGGGGCGCCTCGAGGATCTCGGTGTAGAGCCAGTCGGCCTCGATGAGGGCCAGGTGATAGAGGATGGCGCCGATGGTGTTGCCGCGCGTCTCTCGGTCGACATGCTCTGCGGGGATGCCGGCGAGCAGGCGCAGGGTCCTGCTGCGGGCGTCCTGCAGGCGCCAGAGGGCCGCGCTGATCTCGGGCGGGTAGCCGGGGAGTTCGGCGGTGATGAGTTGGTCGGGCATGGGGTTCTCCTTGGTCGAGCTCCGCGGTGCGTGCGCTTAGTCGTCCAGGCCGTAGCGCTGCCGTTCGTCTGCATCGAGGAAGGGCGGGTCGCGCTGGATGAGACCGGCAGCGCGGTCCAGCAGGGCGTCGATGGAGGCCGGCCAAATCCGCACCGTACCGTCCTCGCCCGCGGTTGCGATCCGGCTGCCGTCGGGGCTCCAGACCGCCGAGTAGGCCGAACCTGCATGGCTGGCCAGGGTGCGCAAGGCGTGGCCCGTCCTGGCGTCCCACACGCGCGCCGTGCCATCCCAACTCGCGGTCAAGATCTGCCGGCCGTCGGGGCTCCAGGCCACGGAGGTGACCGCATCGGTATGGCCGGTGAGGGTGCGCACGTGTGCACCGGTCGCGTCGTCCCACACGCGCGCTGTGCCATCCCAACTCGCGGTCACGATCTGCCGGCCGTCGGGGCTCCAGGCCGCTGAAGTGACCGGATCCGTATGACCTATGAGCTTGCGCACTTCCGAGCCTGTGGCAGTGTCCCACACGCGTGCCGTGCCGTCCAATCTCGCGGTCACGATCTGGCGGCCATCGGGGCTCCAGGCCGCCGAGAAGACTATCCCCTTATAATCGCCAAGGCTAGTCAGTGCCCGCCCCGTCGCAACGTCCCACACGCGCACTGTGCCGTGAGAGCTTGCAGTCAAGATCTGCCGGCCGTCCGGGCTCCAGGCCGCCGACAGAACCAACTCCTCATGGCTGTCAAGGCTGCTCAGTACCCGGCCCGTCGCGGCGTCCAACACGTACGTGCTGCCGGCTTGGACGGCCACGATCTGCCGGCCGTCCGGGCTCCAGGCTGCTGAATCCCTCCCGAGCCTAGAGCCGACGAGGGTGCGCACCTCTGCGCCTGACGCGGCGTCCCATACGCGCGCGCCGTCGGAGCCCGCGGTGATGATCTGCCGGCTGTCCGGACTCCAGTCCACCGAGGTGCCCTCAAGCTCAGAAACAGCAAGCGCAAACAGCGCCTGACCAGCCAATGCATCCCATATGCGCACCGTGCCGAGATCATCCGCAGTTACGATCCGCCGGCCGTCAGGGCTCCAGGCCGCTGAGAGAATTGTCCCCTCATGGCCGGCGAGACTGCGCATCTCCGCGCCGGTCGCAATGTCCCACACGTATGCGGTGCCAAGGTAGTAGCCTGTGGTGATGATCTGCCGGCCGTCAGGGCTCCAGGCTGCCGAGATGACGTCGCCCATTTGGAATCCGAGGGCGCGCACTTCGGCGCCGGTTGCGGCATTCCAGACGCGCGCACCGTCGGAGCCCGCGGTCACGATCTGCCGGCCGTCAGGGCTCCAAGCTGCCAACTCCACCCCGCGATCGTGGCCGGTGAAGGTGTGCACTGCCGCGCCGGTCGCGACGTCCCACACGCGCGCCGTGCCATCTGAACCCGAAGTCGCGATCTGCCGTCCGTCGGGGCTCCAGGCCACCGAGTTGACCGGCCCCTCATGGCCGGTAACGGTGTGCACCTTCGCGCCGGTCGCGACGTCCCACACGCGTGCGGTGCCGTCTGAGCCCGAAGTCGCGATCCAGTTGCCGTCGGGGTTCCAGACCGCCGAGTAGACCGACCCCTCATGCCCGGCGAGGGTGCGCACCGCCGCGCCGGTCGCGACGTCCCACACGCGCGCGGTGCCATCGATGCTGGCGGTCACTATTTGCCGGCCGTTGGGGCTCCAGGCCGCCGATAGCACGCGGTCAGCATGACCAGCGAGGGTGCGGACTTCCGCGCCGGTCGCGGCGTCCCAGATGCGCGCCGTGCCATCATGGCTGGCGGTCACGATCTGCCGGCCGTCTGGGCTCCAGGCGACTGAGGAGACTCCACCCGCATGGCCACTGAGGGTGCGCACTTGGGCGCCGGTCGCGGCGTCGCACACGCGTGCCGTGCCGTCATGACCCGCGGTCACGATCTGCCCCCCGTCGGGGCTCCACATCACCGAGAGGAACGAACTCTCAGAGGTGGCGAGGGTGCGCACCTGCGCGCCGGTTGCGGAGTTCCACAGGCGCGCCGTGCCGTCGAAACCCGCGGTCACGATCCAGCTATCGTCGGGGCTCCAGGCCGCCGAGACTACTGGCCCCTCATGGCCGACGAGGATGCGCACTTCCGCGCCGGTCGCGGCGTCCCAAACGCGCGCCGTGCCATCGTCGCCCGCGGTCACGATCCGGCCGCCTTTCGGGCTCCAGGCCGCCGAAGTGACCCCGCCCTTATGGCCGGTGAAGGTACACACCGTCGCGCCGGTCGCAGCGTTCCACACACGCACCGCGCCATCCTCGCCCGCGGTCACGATCTGACGGCCGTCAGGGCTCCAAGCCGCCGAGGTGAGCACACCCTCATAGCCGGCGAACGTGCGTACGTGGGCGCCGGTCGCAGCGTCCCATACGCGCGCCGTGCCATCACCGCCCGCGGTCACGATCTGCCGACCGTCGGGACTCCATGCTGCTGAAGACACCCCCTCCCCATGGCCGGCGAGGGTATGCAACTCAGCGCCGGCCGCGGCGTCCCAGATACGTGCCGTGGAGTCATCGCTCGCGGTGACGATCTGCCGGCCGTCGGGGCTCCAGGCTGCCGAACGGACCGAGTCCGTGTGGCCCCGTAACTGCAGGCGTTGCTCGCCCGTCTCCATGCTCCAGACCCGGGCGGTCATATCATCGCCGGCAGTCAGGACAGCGCGGCCATCCGGGCTGAAGGCCGCGGCGTTGACGGCGCCCCTGTGCCGGTGGGCGGGCAGGGTCATCTGCCAGCCCACCGCGGCCGCCCGGTCCACGGCTTCTTGCAGCGCGGTATCCGCGGCCGCGGTCACATGTCCATCCACCGACCAGGTCGCGCGGACCGCCTCGCCGGCGAGCAGCAGGGCGAGCGAGGGGTCGTAGACCGCCTTTTGCAGCTCGAGTTGCGCGCCCGCGGCCAGCTCGCCCGCCTGGGCGCGGCGCGCGGCCTGTTCGGCCAGCTGCGTTTGGGCCTGGGCCTCGAGTGCGCTGGCTTCGGCGGCAATTCGGGCGCGGCTCACGAACACAGCCGATATGCCTGCCGTGATGGCTCCCAGGAGGGCCAGAATCGACACGATGGTGAGCAACCGGTTGCGCCGGGCGAGTTCGGCTGCGCCGCGCAGCTCGCGCTGCCGGGCGGCCTCCGCGGCCCGCGCGCTCGCCCGGATGTACGCGAGTTCCTCCGGGTTCAGGTCGGCCTCCCGTCCCTCTGCGCGCACGAGCGCCTCACGCAACAGGGCATCCCGCAGCAGCGCGCCATCGCTGCGCCCGCTCTCAGCCCAGATGCCGGCCAGGGTGCGCAGCCGCTGGCGCCACAGCAGGAACTCGCGGTCCGCGTTCAGCCACGCCTGGAGCTGGTCCCAGCCCCGGATGAGCGCCTCGTGCGCGACCTCGATGGTCTCCTCGCCGGTCGCGGGGTCCTGGCCCGTCACCAGGAGGCGCGCATCCGCCAGCCGGCGGACCAGCGCCTGCGCAGCGGGGCCCAGCTCGGCCAGCGCGAGGCGGCGCCGGGTGTCCTCCGTGCCCTCGTCCGGCCGGGCCACGTGGACCAGGCGGGTGAAGATGCCCGGCACCGCGGCCTGCTGCCCCGCGTCGAGGCCAGCCAGCGTCTCGTCCGCGCGGCGGGCAATCGCGCCCCGGACCTCGCCGATGTCCTCGTACGCGGCATGGGTCAGCCGGCCGTCCGCGGTCTGCTGCTGCCACAACTCGGTCAGCGCGAACTGCAGCAGGGGCAGGTCGCCCGGCGCACCGGCGACGGCGTCCAGGATGCGCTCCACCAGCCCATCCTCGAAGCGCCGGCCGGCCTCCAGCGCGGGCCGCTCGATGGCTTCGCGGCGCTCGGCGGGCGTCATCGGCAGCACGTTGACCAGCGCCCGATCGACATCCAGGCTCAGGCGCTCGTCGGCAAGAACGCGGCCGTAGAAGTCGGCGCGGAGGGTCAGAATGACGGTCAGCCAGGGCGCCAGCCGCGCGGCGGTGAGGGCCTCGAAGAAGGCCCGGCGCTGCCGGTCATCGGTGCAGAGGGTGAAGGCCTCCTCGAACTGGTCGACGATGAGGAGGAGGCGGAGCTGCGCGGGCGGCAGGTTGGCCCGTACGCCGGCCAGGACGTCGGCCACCGGCAGGGTCTGGGCGGCCAGGTGGTCGGCCAGCTTGCGCGCCTCGGCCAGGCGGTCGACGGGCGAGAGGGCTGGGGTCAGGCGGTCGACGAGGGGCGCGGCGAGGGATCGGAGGGGGTCTGCGCCAGGCCGCAGGATGTCATATGTCCAGCCGGCGCTGCCCGCGAGCGCGCCGCGGCCAAGGGCCGGCAGGAGCCCCGCGCGTACGAGCGACGACTTGCCGCTGCCCGACGGCCCGACGACGATGAGGAAGTTGGTCTCCTGGAGTTTGGCCAGCAGCTTGTCGACCATGGCCGCGCGGCCGAAGTAGATGCCGGCGTGCTGGACGTCGAAGTATTCCAGCCCGCGGTAGGGCGAGGGCAGGTCTCGGACGTGGCTGAGCTGGTAGACGATATCGGCCAGATCGGCGTAGGCGGGATACTCGCGGCCGGCCAGGTCGAGCAGCGCGGGGATCCGGCCCTGGCGCTCGGCCTCGTAGACGATGTTCTGCCAGAAGGTGGCCGGCGGGCCGGTGAGGTCAAGGTGTGCCAGGTCGAGGCCGGCGTCGCGCGCGAGGCGGCGCGCGGTGGGCTCGCTGTCGTAGAGGGCAGCGAGGACCTCGCTGAGGCGGCGCAGGCGGGCGGCACGGTCGGGCATGGGTTGGACAGGCTCCGTGGTTGGGTGGATGTTAGCATAGGTGGTGGGGGAGTGCAACAGGCGCGGACGGATGAGGAATTACGAATTAGGAATTAGGAATTAGGATTGGAGATGTGCGAAGCCTCGCGAGGGTTGCCGCGCGGGGGGGCTGCGCTCAAGGGGAGGTGGGGCGGACACGGGCGAGCTTCGCTCGCACGTCCGCCCGTACGGGACGCTGGGGCGCGCGGGGCGGACACACAGGTCCGCCCGTACGGGGGTGGGCCGCGCGCGCGACATGGGACGCGTGCGGTCTGCAATATTTCGTGATGCGGATTACGGTTTGGCGCGCGTCCGCAGTGCTACACTCGCGGCGTTCGGCACCTGCCGCCCTTCTGCTGCCTGAGACAGGTGGGTCGTGATTTTGGCTGCCTGCCAGCGGCTGGCCAGGGGTTGTTCCCTGTGACGGAAGGGAGGTGGCTGTTGTGAACGGCCTTGTCACCCCGGAGAGCGTCGCTGCGACGGTGGCGACGTACGCGATCGAGGGCGCGTGGGATGTGGTGGGTCCGCTGTTGGGTGGACTCACCCCCGCGCCCCAGGTTCCCCAGTTGCCCCGCGTCGCGATGACCATCTACGCCGGTAGGTCGGCGTTCCGGTGGGATCTGCTCGACGCCCGCTCCCGCCGGCCGGTGATTTCGATCGTGCGCTTCGCCGCGGAGCCGGCCTGGCTGCTGGATCACCGGGCGAAGACTTATCGCGCGGTCGAGCTGCTGGCACAGGAGGCGGATGCCCAGCCGCGGCTGGATGCGGCCCTGCGGCTGGATGCGGCCCCGCGGCTGGACGCGGTGCTGCCCGGGCCGGAGTCGCCGTTCGGGCCGACGCTGCAGGCGGTGCTGCCGCTGGGGCCGCAGGGGCGGGCGCTGCCGGGAGCCGCCGGCGAGGTGCGGCTGAGCGTGCTGGAGGGGCCGGCGCTGCCGGCGCTGGAGACGTGGTGGCGGCTCTGGTTCCCCGGCCGCGCGACCGCGGGGGCCGGCCTGCGCCGGCGGCTGCCGTACATCTGTGAGCTGCGGGCCGCGCAGCCGCCAGGATCGGGCCGCGACCCGGCGGTCGCGCGGCTGGCGCTGCAGTCGCTGGATCGCACGACCCAGCCCGCCGCGGCCTTCCGCCCGCCCAAGGGCTACCAACTGGCTGCGGGCGAGGCGGTAGCCGGCTCGCTGCCCCTGCCACCCCGGCCCGCGCCACCCTGGCGGCAGGGGCTGGCGCGCGAGTCGGCGATCGCCGCGCTGCTGGCCGGGGGGAACGACGAGCTGGTCAAGCTGCAGCTGCGGAACGAGGTGGTCGACCGGCTGGCCGCGGGGGCGAACGCGCTGTCGGCACGCATCGGTGCGATCCGGGGCGAGGAAGGGCTGGAGCTCGACCTGAGGTCCGTGCTGGACGAGCTGCGGATGGCGACGCCCGCGACGCCGGCAGGCAGCCCTTCCATCGCCTACCTGCTGCTCCTGCGCCTGCTGTTCTGGCACTGGGGCTCGGCCATGAAGCCGATCTTCGAGTCGGATGACCTCCGGTCGCGGCTGTGGCAGGTGGTCGAGGTGCTGGATATGGCCGCCTCAATGCCCATGGCCGATACGAACGCGGCTGCGGCTGCCGCCCGCGCGATCGAGCCGCCCCGCACTGCCCCGGCCGAGGGACGTGCCCTCTTCCGCTCGATGCGCGATTTCATCGTCGAATTTCCCGGCGCATGCCTGCCGCCGCTCAAGTCGCTGCGCGATTACCCGATGCGCTGTGACGTACAGGTCGCGGCGCTGGCCACGCAGGGGTGGCCGGCGGGCGCCGGCGAGCCCCAGGCGCAGGTCGCGCGACAGTGGTTCCTCCGCGAGTTCAGCAAGCCGTCGCTGCAGCCAAAGATCGGGCTGACCGGCGACCACGACCGGCAGGAAGGCTGGCTGAAGGACAAGTACAAGTCGGAGGGCATCGCCGAGCTGATCGATATGGAGCTGAGCGTGGGATCCGTGCTGATCGGCATCGACAACGCCGCGATCCTCGGGCCGGCCGCGGCGATCGATGACACGGACCCGCGCTTCCAGGTGATCGATGCCGCGGATGACGACAGCCCGCTTCCCGGCAGCCGCAAGCGGGCGGGCGTCGCAGCCACGTTGACCCTCAGCCGGCTGGAGGCCAGCGGGAGCCTGACGACGATCCCGACCACGAACAGCCCGGCTGTGGTGGCGCTCGCGCTCCTGGCCCCGCACGAGTTCCTGAAGCTGTGGAACTATGTGGATGCCACGATCACCGTGCGCGGGATCACGGCGGACGTGCTGGTGTATTTCGAGCAGGAGCGGCTGAGCCCGGCGGGCCCGGCGCTGAAGGTGGCCATCACGAACTTCGGCGCGGCCTCGCTGGACGTCGGCGGCTTTGCGCTCAGCCCGGACCCGTTCCTGACCGCGCTCTTCAACCCGATCCTGAACGTGCTGCTCGACCGGGTGACGCCCGCGCTGCTCGACCGGCTGCTGGCCGAGCTGTTCCGGACGATCGAGGGGATCGTCTCGTTTGCGGAGGAGGCGGTGGAGACGATCTTCGACCGGACGCTGCCCCCGCGTGCACCCCTCACCCCGCCGAACGTCTCGATGGATCTCCAGGAATCGCTCACCCAGAGCCGCACGGTGGGCGAGAACATCCGGCTCCAGACCCTGCTGAACCTGAACCGGGAGGGCGAATTCGAGCGCCTGAGCAGCCTCGCGGCGGGCGCACCCGAGCTGCTGGAGCAGTTCCTGAATGGCTGGCCGCAGGGGCAGACGGGCTGCGAGGTGGTGAACGAGCCCGGCGGCTACCGGGTCGGGCTGGCGATCTGCCGGCCGGGCTTCGGGGGCACGGCGCGGGCGCTCGTCTATCCCCCCGCGGGGGTCGCGCAGGCCGGCGACGTGACGCTGCTGCTGTCCGCGGGCATGTTCCGGCAGATGCTGGCCGACCTCCGCCTGGGCTACCGGGGCGCCCCGCGTGCCACTGACAGCTCGCCCGCGGTGCTGCCGCAGCTGCCCGAGATCGACT
This sequence comes from uncultured Anaerolineales bacterium, assembly GCA_964614645.1. Lineage (GTDB taxonomy): Bacteria > Chloroflexota > Anaerolineae > CG2-30-64-16 > CG2-30-64-16 > MWBF01. The sequence continues at coordinate 5,548 of CAZTMA010000074.1, read as the reverse complement.
GGTGGCGCGATGCGCAGGAGCCCGCGCGGCTGGGCGCGCGGCCGGCCGATCTGCGCACGGGGCCGCCGCAACTCCCGCCGGGCCCGTCCACGTCGCCCGCGAGCGACTGGCGCGCGTACTGGAGCCGGCTCGAGGTGGCCGTGCGCGGGGTGCGGCTGCTGCCCGTGCAGAACCCCGCGCCGGGCCAGCGCGTGGCCGAGATCACACTCGGCGTGGCGGTGCAGGCCGGGGTCACGACGTACACTGCGGTGCAGATGGAGCGCTGCGGGCCGGACCTGACGCGGCTCGCGGGGGAGCTGGACCGGCCGCCGCTGGACGATCCGGGCCGGTTCCGCCCGCCGCTGGGGCCGGGGGGTCCGCGACCGCGGCCGGACGGGGGTCCCCTCCGCGCGGGCGGCATCGACGTCGAGGTGGGCTTCCGCCGCGTGCCCCATGGGTTGGAGCCTGCGATCGTGACGGCAACCGATCTCGCGGCCGCGCGCGTGCGGTACGGCGGCGGGGACGGTGGCAATGGCTCAGGCGACCTGCTGAACGTCGAGGGCGCGCTGTACGCGCGGCCGGGGTTCGGCGGGGTGTTCGCGGGGGATGCGGACTGCGACATCATCTCCGCCTGGGACGTGCGGAGCCGCGAGCTGTGGCTCGACGCGGGGATCGAGCTGCAGCTGCCGGTGTTCGTGGGGCTGGCCAACCACGGCCCGACCGACCCCGTCCGGCTGCACGATGAGCGGCTGCTGGGGGCGCGGGCGCGGCTGCCGATCCTGACCTGGCGCTTCGGGACCGATCCGGTCGGGACGGGGCCGTTCTCGCTGCAGGTGAGCGGGCCGCTGGCCGGGCTGGCGCAGGGTGGGAATGCGGCCTGGCTCCGGACGCTGCTGCTGAACCACGCGCGGGCGCTCGTCGGGAACAGCACGGATCCGCACCGGGAGGGGCAGGGCAGTCCGCTGCGCTACGCGTACGGTTTCAATTCTGACACGATACAGCTCGAACCCGAGGGTTTCCGGCCCTATGCCATCGTCGCGCTGCATCCGACGTACTGGAGCGGTGCGACGCCGCCCGCGGTGACGGACCCGAACCCGCCGGACCTCCGGCTGGAGACCTTCGGCCCGGATCCGGAGAACCTGAGCCTGGCGATCAATTTGTTTGTCACGGAGAGTGTGTTGGGCAGGTTGGGGATGTAGGAGCGACAGGAAACCGGGGTGGGGGGGGCGGACACGCAGGTCCGCCCGTACCCGCCGTATGAGGGCCGCCCCTACGGGTCCGCGCGCACCGGTTCGCGCGCAGGCGGTGGCGCGGGCCGGTCGATCCATTCATCCACGGTGGTGCGGATGCGGATCAGGCGGCGCTTTTCGACGATGAGCTCGAGCGTGCCGAAGCCGGGGCCGGCGACGATCTTTTCCAGGCCGGCCTCGATGGTGCGGAGCTGGGTGTCGGTGAGTTGCATCATGCCTCCAACGGGTTGAAGGTTGGAAGGTTGAAGGTTGGAAGGTGGGTCAACCTGCAACCTTCCAACCTGCAAACTACCAGCGCGGCGGCGGCGGCTCCCGCGCGACGAAGGTGACGGTCGCGGGGCAGCCGGCCAGGTCGGACAGGGTGCGCGTGATGTGGCGGCGCAGGCGCATGGCCAGCCACTCGCGCGCGCGGGAGTTCGGGGCCTGGACCACGAAGGCGTCACCGGCGCGGGACAGCAGGGCGGTGTCGGCCAGCCAGGTCTCGCACGTGGACCGGGGGAGCTGGACGCGCAACTGCGCGAGCGCCTGCGTCCAGAGGCCGGCCAGCGGGTCCTCCGGCGGCGCGGCGTCGGCCGGCGCGTCGTCGGCCGGCTCGTCATCGGCCAGCTCGTCGTCCCGCAATTCCTCATTCGCAACTCGTAATTCGTCACTCGTAATTCGCAATTCGTCACTCGCCAGTGCGCGGCGCAGGGCCTCCGCGCGGGCGTAGTCGGGCCAGGCGACCGCGGCGTTCGGCGGGGGCGGCTCGGCGTTGCGCAGCTTGGCCGCGATGAACAGGCCGGGCGCGGCGATCCGGTGGGGCTGGCCGGGCTTGTTGAGCCAGCCGTCCCAGGTGAGGATGTCCAGCTCGACCTGCTCGGGCCGGGCGCCGCGATCGAGTGCCGCCCGGACTGCGGGGAGGGCCTTGTGGCGCGGGCAGGCGGCGCGGGTGACGAGGAGCTCGGCGAGGCGGTGCGCGGGGTCGACCGGCGGGATGGCGGGTGTGTCCGGGGCAGGGGTGGGGCGGGGAGACCCAGGGCGGGGAGACCCCGCCCCTACGACGGACGCATCCTCACGCGCGTACGCGGGCGTAGTTGTTGTTGTTAATATATCTTCCTGGAGGGGATGAGTTAACTTATCAACAACAACAACGGCCGCGCGCGCGAACGGGACGGTGGGAGGCGCGAGATTTTCGCGTTCTGGCGCGATATTTTTGCGTTCCGGCGCGAGATTCTTACCTTCCGGCGCGAGATTATTACATTCAGCCGGTGCGGCGGCGGTGCGGGCATCCGGCGCGGGTGCGGAGGCCGGCGCGGGTGCGGAGGCCGGCGCGAGATTTGTACGCTCTGGCGCGGGATTCTTACACTCGGCCGGCGCGGCGGCGGTGCAGGCATCCGGTGCGGGTGCAGAGGCGGGCGCGAGATTATTGCACTCTGGCGCGGGATTCTTACATTCGGCCGGCGCGGCGGCAACGCCGGGCAGGCGCCCGGTGACCGTGCAGAGCTGTCGCGCCGCGGGGGTCGGGCGCCAACCGACGTTGTGGCCCAGCGGTTCGGCCAGCCCGAGCCGGGCCAGCACGGCCAGGCCGCGGCCTACGCTATGGGCGCAATAGCCGGTGGCCTGCGCGGCCGCCTTTGCGGTCAACGGCGGGCCGGCCGGGTCCAGGTCGCACAGGACCAGCAGGATGGAGATGGGCGCGCCCTTGAGCGCGGGCAGTAGTTCGTTTGGCATGGTTTTCCTCCGGGCGTGAACGGGAGAACGGGAGAACAGGAGAAGAGGAGAACAGGTGATTTCGTAGACGGAAGGTGAGCTGCTGAGGGTCTGTCTGCTGGTACACAGCCAAACCGGCTAAAGCCTCGACTCCAGCATCACCTCTTCACCTGTTCTCCTGTTCACCTGTTCTCCTCTTCACCTCTTCACCCGTTCACCCGTGCTCCGCGACGCCGCGCGCGGCCTCGAGCGCGCCGATGGTCTCGGCGAGGTCTGCGGCGTCAGCGGCGTCCGCGGTATCGCCGGCGTCAGCCCGCCGCGCGGCCAGGGCCTTGAGGTAGCGCAGCGCGCGGCCGGTGGCGAGGAGCAGCGTGGCGATGATTTCTTGTCTACGGGTTGCAGGTTCGAAGGTTGAAGGTTGAAGGTTGGCGGCGGGCGGCGCTTCGCTTCGGCCGGGTTCGGGGTCAGGAGCGGCCGTGCCCTCCGCGGAACAACCTGCAACATTCAACCTGCCAACCTTCAACTCATCACCCGCCAGGCGCGCGGCGACATTCGCGATCGCCTGCAGGAGGTCGGATTCCCCGAAGGGGCCCTTGATGCTGCGCCGCAGGTTGTCGTAGTCGATGCGGCCCTGCGCGGTCGGGGCGTCGGGCCGCATCGCGGCGAGCAGGCCGGCCAGCGTCTCGCCGGGCAGGAGCCGCGCGTAGCGGAGGTGGGTGGTGAGCGCGGCCTCGAGGGAGGCGACGGTTGCACGTTCTAAGGTTGAAGGTTGAAGGTTGCTGCGCGGAGGGGGCGAACCTGCAACCTGCAACCTTTGAACCTGTAACCCGCCCGCGCCGCTCGGTGCAGGGCGCATGGTGTACGTCGTGCCGCCGCGGGTGACGGTGCGGGGCGTAGTTGGAGGTTGCAGGTTCGAAGGTTGAAGGTTGGAGGTGGCGGATTGACCTGCAACTGGCAGCTCGCCAGCCTGCGGGTCTGGCTCCGCTCCTCGGGGCTGGGCGTTCACGGCGTGGTCGTATCTGTAAATATTTACAGATAGCGTGTCAGGGCGATCTGCCTCCGCGGTGGCTTGGCGCATTTGTGACACCAATGGTGGGCTGACCCGGCACTGCCGCGCGATCTCGCGGTCGGACCAGTGGGACCATTCGGGATCCTCGAGCAGCAGGAGGACCGCGCGGCGCTTGTCTGCGTTGGAGCGGCGGAGGCCGTGGACTGCGTTGGCGCCGACCGCATGGAGCAGCGCCGCGCGGCGGTCGCCCGGGCGGACCTCGGCCAGGACGGTCGCCTGGCCCGCGGCCTGCGCGGCCGCGACGCGGTGGAAGCCGTCGGCCAGCCACCACGCCGCGCCGTCGTGGTACACGACCACCGGCGGGAACGCGGCGCCGGCTCCCAGCGCCTCGGCATACTCGGCCACGGTCGCGGCATCGAGCGCCGCGCGGGGCTGCGTGCTGCCGTCGAGCGCCAGGTCCGCGATGGGCACCGGGCTGACGTGCGCGGGGCTGACGTGCGCGGGGCTGACGTGCGCGGGGCTGACGTGCGGCGGGCCGACGTGCGCCGGGCTGACTTGCGCCGAGCCGGCGTTCATCAGGCTGGGGCTCCCGGCCTGCAAATTCGCATTCATATGCATCTCCCATTTGGTATTTTCAGAGTTCTGTTTTAGAATAACAGCAGGTAAAAAGAAGGGCCGTGAGGCCGCAACAAAACATTAGTTCTAATATACCATGCCGGTAGCAGGCTGTCAAGAGGGAGTTGGGCATTATGAGCACCGAAGAAGAATTCAACCAGGGGATCGCGCGGCGGGTAAGGCGGGCGCGCGAGACGGCCGGGCTGAACCAAACAGAAGTCGGCGCGCGGCTGGGGCTGAGCCCCGTGGGGTACGGCCATTACGAGCGGGGCGCCTATGCGTTCACGCTCTGGCAGCTGCGGGAGCTCAGCCGGGTGCTGGGCCAGACGATCGAGCACTTCATCGGGCTGGACACGGAGCTGGCGCCGGACGAGGCGCGGCTGCTCACCGCGTTCCGCATGCTGGGGAGCGCGCAGCAGCGCCGGCTGGCGCTCGACATGGTGCGGCTGATCGGGCGCGACGATTGAGGATTGAAGATTCACGGTTACCCCCTATTGGCCGCGGATGAGGGTGCGGATCTCCGCGGCGATGCGCTCGAGGAGCGCGGCGATGCTGAGGAAGGCGGCGCGCACGGGCCAGGGGTCGACGGGCGCGGCGGGCGGACGCGGGCGGCTGGCCGTGCGCGGCCGGCCGGCAGGTGCGGTGGCGATGCGGGCAGGATAGCGTCGATACGGGTGTCTCTGCTTGCGCCTGGACATGGCTGACCTCGGCGACGGGATGTGCATTCGAACAGGCGTTCGTATTTTATGCGGGATGCGGCGGAATGTCAAAATTGGCGCGGGGATGTGGCGCAGACGTCACGCGGGGGTGACGCGCGGGGGAAGGCTGATGGGGTGGCCTTGGCTGATTCAGGAATTGGACATCTAGCCGGAGTCGAGGCTTTGGGCGGTAGGGCGTGGTTGTACGCCTGGAGTGGTGTAGGTTACCCAGCCGGCCACACCGGTCGGGGCCACAGCTGTGGGGGGCCAGACAGGCGTGCCGCCTCCCCAGCCTGCAACGGCTGGGG
>CAZTMA010000073.1:0-25097 GCA_964614645.1 uncultured Anaerolineales bacterium | reverse complement strand
TTATACGTTTCATGACGCCGCCGGTCGCGTCAGACTGGCTGAATAGTTACATTCGCAATTCATAATGGACGGAGGCATCATGGACCCACAGGCATTTGCACAGGATCGCACCCAGCGCGCGGATGCGCGCAGCGATCCCCGGCTGGATTGGTGGCGCGCGGCGCGCTTCGGGTTGTTCATCCACTGGGGCCTGTACGCCATCCCCGCAGGCCATTGGAACGGCCAGGCCGTGCCCGGCATCGGCGAGTGGATCATGCACCGGGCGCGCATCCCCGTCGCCGAATATGAGCCGCTGGCCGCGCAGTTCAACCCGGTCAAGTTCGACGCGCAGGAGTGGGTGTCGCTGGCGAAGGCCGCGGGACAGAAGTACTTCGTCATCACGGCCAAGCACCACGATGGCTTCTGCATGTACAAGACCAACCTGACGCGCTACAACATCGTGGACGCCACCCCTTTTGGCCGCGACCCGATGGCGGAGCTGGCCGTCGAATGCGCGCGGCAGGGCCTCCGCTTCGGCTTTTACTACTCGCAGACCCAGGACTGGCATCATCCGGACGGCGATGGCAACGACTGGGACTACGATGTAAACAAGAAGGATTTTGCGGGCTACATCGAGGACTACGTCAAGCCGCAGGTGCGCGAGCTGCTGACCAACTACGGACCGATTGCGCTCATCTGGTTCGACACGCCGAAGGGCATCACTGCGGAGCAGAGCCGGGGATTGTTGGAAACGGTGCACGGCACGCAACCGGAGACGCTGGTGTGCGGCCGGTTGGGCAACGCGCTGGGCGACTATGCATCCGCGCGCGACAACGCCATCCCCGGCGAGCTGGTGGAAGCGGACTGGGAGACCCCTGCCACGATCAACGATACCTGGGGCTACAAGACCGACGACCACAACTGGAAGTCCACAGAGGACCTGCTGCACAAGCTGGTCGACATCGCCAGCAAGGGCGGCAACTACCTGCTGAACGTAGGGCCGACGGCAGAGGGCGTCATCCCGCAGCCTAGCGTGGAGCGGTTGCAGGAGATGGGCGCCTGGCTGGCCGTCAACGGCGAGAGCGTCTACGGCACGCGTGCCGGCCCGGTGCAGGGGCTGTCGTGGGTCCGGACGACGCGCGCCGGCAACAAGACGTACGTGCATGTCTTCGACTGGCCGGCGGGCGGGAAGCTGCGCCTGCCGATGCCCGGGCCCGCTCGTGCTGCCTACCTGTTGGCCGACCCCGACCGCGCGCCACTCAAGGTGCAGGTAGATTGGGATGAGATGACGATCGCGGGACCCGCGTCCTCCCCGGACGCGAGCGATACGGTGGTCGTAGTCGAGAGCTGACCTGACCGGAAAGTAACCACGGAAGATGCGGAGCACGCGGAAAAACAGTCGACTGAGACTCCGTGTTCTCCGCATCTTCCATGCTTAGATCGTTCTCGTCAGTCCAGCTTCATGATCCCGCGATAGAACCCGGGCTCGGAGTCGGGGATCTCCACCGCACCGACGGCCTTGCGATAGAAGTCCTTCGGCCCGGCCCAGCCGATGGCGCAGTAGGCATAACCCTTCAGCTTCATGTCCAGCAGGCATGCCAGCAGCAGAGCTTTGCCCGTTCCCTGGCCGCGTTCGGCTTCCTCCACGCCGGTCGGCCCGAACATCCCCAGTCCCGTTGCGTCATAGCTCGCAAACCCGATCATGTGCTGCCCGGCCTCGCCGCGATCCTTCACCGCGATGAAGCAGGTCATGGGGCGGTTCGCCAGCGCGCAGGCCGTTTCCGCGGCCCAGCCATCGCCGAACGTCTTACGGATCCATGCCAGCACGCCGTTGTGCTCCGGCCCGATGGGTTTGCGGATCGTGATGCCAAGCGCGGCCTGCTGCTCCACGAAGCTCCAGTCGTTTTTGAGATCATACAGTTTGACGAGCATGTCGGTCATGCATCTACCTCCGCTCGCGCAGCGGTCTGCGCCGCCCACGTCAGCCCCAGCTCGGCCAGGTTCGCCGGTGTCGGCGCGCCGGCGCTGTCCCACCCGGACATGCCGTAGTAAAGCTGCAGCGCGCGGCGGAACTCCTCCCGGTTAATCGATCGTCCTTCGAGGTGGCCGTTGCCCAGCCCCTCAAACAGGCGGTCGGGCAAGGTGTCGTCTGCTGCGGTGAATCCCTCGCGCAGGTTGAACAGCCGGTACATCGTGTTCGCGCGCTCGCCGACCTTCATCATCTCGAACAGGCTCATGTCCCAGCCAGTCGCGCCGTTGATGTAGTCGCGCAGCATCTCGAACCTCAGCGCGTTGATCGGCACGCCGACGAAGTCGCACATGCCTACGCTGTTGTACAGGTTGAAGGTGGTCTGCGCATACTTGAACGCACGGACCTTGTCTGGCCCTAGGTCGAAGCGGTCCACCGGCTCCAGCAGGCCGAGCGGCTCCCAGCCCGTCTCCGCGATGCCCAGCGACTCAAAGGTCGGGTCGTGGTCGGCCTCCATGTGATCCGCACCGGTCGGTGAGACGGCGTAGGCGAGGCCCACGCCCACCTTGCCGCGCGGTTCGTGCATCGGGAGTTCCTGCCCCTTGACGTGCATCGCGTACCGCTCAGCCCCGCGGCCAATCTGCTCGGCGGCGCGCTTCACTCCCTCCGCCAGCAGGCTGCCGATGCCCTCCCGCCGCGCGATCTTGTGGATCATCTGGATGGCGGCGTCTGCGTTGCCCCAGCGCAGGTCCAGCCCGTCGAGGTCGTCGCGGGTGAGGATGCCGTTCTCGTAGCACTCCATGGCGAATGCAATGCTCACGCCACACGAGATGCCGTCGACGACGTAGCGGTTGACCCACTGCGACATCTCCGCGACCGCGCCGAGGTCGCCAACGCCGATGAGCGAGCCGAGCGCGCCGATGATCTCGTATTCCATGCCGCCGAAGCGCGGCTCCACCCCGCGTTCGGGCACGGCCACTTCACGCTTGCATGCGACTGCGCAGGCGTAGCACGTCCCGCGGTCGGTCAGGATGGTGTCGGACATGGTCTTGCCGGTGATGGCGAGCGCATGCTCGAACGAGCCGTCACGGAAGTTTCGCGTCGGCAGAATGCCGTCCGCGTCCAGGCTGGATAGCCCACCGGCAGTGCCGTGAAGGTGCATCCCGTCGTGTTCGTGGTCATAGACCTCACGGAAGCGACGGAGGACGTCTTGCGCTGCGGCCTTGTCGGTCGGGCCGATGCGTTCCCGCCCGCGCGTCACGATGGCCCGCACGTTCTTGCTTCCCATCACCGCGCCAAGGCCTGCGCGGCCATGGTAGTGGCGCAGCTGGTTCGTGATGGCCGCGTAGCGCACGTGGTTCTCGCCGGAGATGCCGGTCTGCAGGACGCAGATGGCGCGGTCGCCGAGTTCTGCTTCCAGTCCGTCCTGCACTTCTTCGGAGTACAGGCCCCAGTAGCGGCTCGCATCGCGGAATTCGCAGACGCCGTCGTGGATGAACAGGTAAGTGGGGCGCGCCGCGCGTCCGTGCAGGATGACGCCGTCGAACCCGCTGCGCTTGAGTTCCGGTCCCCAGTAGCCGCCCGCCTCCGCCTCACCGAACCCGCCGGTGAGCGGGGACTTGCCCGCGGCGGTGTAGCGGTTTGCGCCGGAGAGGGGCAGGCCGTTGATGACGCTTGTCATAAACATCAGCAGGTTGTCGGGGCCGAGCGGATCGATGCCCGGCTTCAGGTCGCGCAGCAGGAAGTAGCTCGCCAACGCGCTCCCGCCGAGGTACTTGCGGTAAACCAGCGGCGGCAGCTCCTCGACCCACCAGCGCGGTTCGCTCAGGTCAACGTGCAGGATTTTGCCGTGATAGCTGTCAGCCATGGTGATTCCTCCGGGGAAGGGGTGTAATCTGTGTCACAATTCCGGGGATAGGATATTACGACGGGGGGATTGTGTCAAACGGAGCGGGAGACCGGAAGCCGGAATCTGGAAGCTGGAGCGTGTTGGGAAGTTTGACGCAAGGTGCGCGAGGACCTATACTTGGCGATAGAGTGAGGACCTGCACATGCTGACTCAACGTGCGATTCAACAGGCTGTCAAGCGTATCCTGCAAGTGGCGCAGCCGAGCCGTGTCGTCCTGTTTGGCTCCTACGCGCGCGGGGATGCATCGCCCGATTCCGACCTGGACCTCATGGTGATATTACCAGGCAAGCCAGATAAATACGCGGAGAGCCTGCGACTACGTCGCGCAGTCGGCGCAGTCGGAACCGGCGTGGATGTGCTGGTGTTTTCCGAAGATGAAGCTCATCGCCGCGGCCAGGTGCCAGGAACCCTGATTTACTGGGCCAACCGAGAAGGAAAGGTCATGTATGAAGCCGCATCTTGAGGAAGCTCACCGCATGCTGGGCATTGCCGACCGGGATATCGCGGCCTATTGGGTGTTGCGCAACAGCGATGATGTTCATTTCTCCGTCATCTGTTTCCATGCCCAGCAGGCAGTTGAAAAGAGCTTGAAGGCAGCCCTGTTCTGCAAGCGCATCGAATTTCGCCGTACACATGACCTTCAGCTTCTCTGTGAGCTTCTCACCAAGCACGATGTCCTTTTGCCGCTGCCTGTCGAAGCAATCACCTCGCTTACCCCCTGCGCAGTCACACTTCGTTATGATGACGTGGAGGTTGAGGTTGCCCATCTGAGCATCGAGGATCTGGATGAGGTCGTCCCGGTGGTTCGACAGTGGGCGGAGGATATTCTGCGTCTCGCTTCGTTAGAGGAATAGCCAGGAGCCCCATGCGCACCGAACCACAGATGTTCGACTTGATCCTCGCTACTGCGCGGGACGACGACCGCATCCGCGCGGTCATCATGAACGGCTCGCGGGCCAACCCCAGCGCCCCGCGTGACTTTTTCCAGGACTACGATATCGTCTACGTGGTCACCGATGTCGAGCCATTCCGCCACAACCTGGCGTGGATTGCGCGCTTCGGTGAGCTGATGATCCTGCAACTGCCCGACGAGATGGAGGATCCCCCGCCGGTGGATGCGCCGGGGTTCGCCTATCTGATGCAGTTTGCGGACGGCAACCGCATTGACCTCACCATCCATCCGGTCGGCCGGCTGGCGGAACTGGAAGAAGACAGCCAGACCATCGTGCTGCTCGACAAGGATGGCATTCTTCCGCCGGTCCCGCCTGCCAGCGACCGTGACTACCTGCCCAAGCAGCCGACCGCCAAGCAGTTCGCCGATTGCTGCAACGAGTTCTGGTGGGTGTCGCCCTACGCGGCGAAGGGCCTGTGGCGACAGGAAATCCTCTACGCCAAACACATGCTGGACGAACCTATCCGCGTGCAACTGATGAAGATGCTCACGTGGTACTTCGGAGTGCAGACCGGCTTCCAGATCAGCCCGGGCAAATCCGGCAAGTATCTCCAGCGCTATCTCGAACCGGAGTTGTGGGACCTGCTGATGCAGACCTACGCCGACGCAGGCTACGACCACACCTGGGACGCGCTGCTGGCGATGGGCGACCTGTTCCGCCGCGTGGCAACGGGCGTTGCGGCACACTTCGGCTTCGAGTACCCGCACGGCGACGACGCGCGGGTCAGCGACCACCTGCGGCACGTGCGAACGCTGCCGCGCAATGCAGTGGAGATGTACTAGCGCACATTGTGACATACAGGAGCAATGATGGCTTCTCCCCCCAATATCATCATTTTCAACCCCGACCAGTGGCGCGGCGACGTCATGGGGCATCTCGGCAACCCGGCGGCATCCACGCCGGTGCTCGACGGGCTCGTAACCGAGGATGGGGTGTCATTTCGCAACGCCTTCTGCCAGAACCCCGTCTGCACGCCCAGCCGCTGCTCCTTCATGACGGGTTGGTATCCCCACGTACGCGGCCACCGCACCATGCACCACATGCTGCACGCCGAGTGCGGCGAGCCGAACCTGCTCCAGGTGCTGAAGGAACACGGCTACTTCGTCTGGTGGGGCGGCAAGAACGACCTCATACCGGGCGGCCAGCCGCTCGACGCTGTCTGTGACGTGCGCTATCGCGCTCCCTCCGCGCCGATGTGGCAAGGGGACCGCGCTGCAGAGTGGCGCGGCGCGCCGGGTTCGGACAGCTTTTACTCGTTCTACGTCGGCCGGCTGCCCAACACGGACGGCCACGACCACTACCATGACAGCGATTGGGCCAACGTGCTGGGCGCAATCGAGTTCCTGCGCCAGTATGACGGCGAGCAGCCGTTCTGCATCTTCCTCTCGTTGAGCTACCCCCATCCACCTTACGCGGTGGAGGAGCCATGGTACGGCCGCATCGACCGGACCGCGCTGCCCCCGCGCGCGCCCGCTCCGTCCGGCTGGCACGACAAGCCCGCGATTCTGCCCGGCATCGCGGCGGGGCAGGGCTTGACGGGGTGGACCGAGGAACGCTGGCGCGAGCTGCGCGCGACTTACTACGGCATGTGCAGCCGGGTGGATGCCCAGGCCGGGCTGGTGCTGGACGTGCTGCGAGAACGGGGGATGTACGACGACACGGCGTTCTTCCTCTTCGCAGACCACGGCGACTTCACCGGCGACTACGGGCTGGTCGAGAAGACCCAGAACACCTTCGAGGACTGCCTCACGCACGTGCCGTTCGTGGTCAAGCCGCCGCGGGATCTGGCTGCCCCACCCGGCATCCGGAACGCGCTTGTGGAGCTAGTCGATTTCTCCGCGACGGTGTACGACCTCGCAGGCATCACACCGGGGTATACGCACTTCGGCCGGAGCCTCGCGCCCCTGCTCCGGGGCGAGACCGAGGCACACCGGGACGCCGTCTTCTGCGAAGGCGGGCGGCTGCGGGGCGAACGGCAGGCGATGGAGCTGGAGAGCGACCAGGACCCGCTCGGCCTCTACTCGCCCCGGCTCAGGTTGCAGGTCACTGACGAGGTGCCCTATCACGGCAAGGCCGCGATGTGCCGGACGGACCGGTACAAGTACGTCCATCGCCTGTACGAGCCGGATGAGTTGTATGACCTGGCGACTGACCCGTACGAGCTGCACAACGTCGCTGGGGACGCGGCTTACGGAACGGTACTGGCGAGCCTGCGGGCGCGTCTGCTCGCGTGGTACCAGGAAACCTGCGACGTCGTGCCTCACACGACCGACCGCCGGTGGTGATCCACCTCACATAACCACATAGTCTGGAGGAAGAATGCTTCTGGGAGTGGCGTATTACCCTGAACACTGGCCGCAGGAGCGGTGGGAGACCGATGCGCGGCTGATGGCCGAGGCGGGCATCAGCCGCGTCCGCATGGGCGAATTCGCGTGGCACCGCATGGAGCCGGAGCCGGGCCGCTTCGAGTTTGGCTGGCTGGAGGAGGCCATCAACCTGTTCGGCCGCTACGGCATCGAGACGATCCTTTGCACGCCCACGCCGACCTACCCTGCCTGGCTGCACGCCCGATACGAGGACATCCACCAGGTCAAGAGCAACGGCCAGGTCAAGGAGTTCGGCCAGCGGCAGGACGCGTGCAAGAATCACCCGGGCTACCGGCAGTATGCGCGGCGCATCGTCGATCGGATCACCGAGGCGCTCGGAGACAACCCGCACGTCGTCGCCTGGCAGACCGACAACGAGTTCGGGTGCCACGACACGGCACGCTGTTATTGCAGCAATTGCGGCCGCGCGTTTCAAGCCTGGCTGCGGGATCGGTTTCACGACGATATCTCTGCGCTCAATGCCGCCTGGGGCACGTTCTTCTGGAGCCAGGACTATAACAGCTTCGAGGAGATTTCGGTGCCCCGCGACACCGCCGACCGCACAGGCAACGACGGCCAGAACCCGGGCCTCGTGCTGGACTTCTACCGCTTCTCATCGGATGTCCAGGTGTCGTTCCACCGGCAGCAGGCCGAGGTCATTCGCCGCAACTCGCCGGGCCGCCCCATCACACATAACCTTATGGGCCTGTTCCCGCACATCGAGTATTACGACCTCGCCGCGGAGCTGGACATCGTCTCATGGGACAACTACCCCTTTGCGATGAACGGCACGAATCTTCCGCCCCGGCCGCTGCCGCATGACCTGATGCGCGGTCTGAAGCAGCAGAACGTGTGGGTGATGGAGCAGGGGTCGGGACCGGGTGGATGGGGCAGCTTCGCGGCTACTCCGCAGCCGGGCCAGATGCGCCTGTGGGCCTACCAAGCGGTGGCACGCGGGGCGGATATGATCAGCTTCTTCCGCTGGCGCTCCTGCCGCTGGGGCCGCGAGCAGTACTGGCACGGCATCCTCTACCATCATGGCATCCCCCAGCGGCGCTATCACGAGGCGCAGCAACTCGGACAGGAGTTCGCCGCGCTCTCGCCGGAACTCGACGGCAGCACGGTCGAAGGCCCGGTCGCATTGCTCTACGATTATCACAGCCTGTGGGCGCTGGAGACGCAGCCGAACGCCGGTGACGGCTTCGGCTACATGGACATGGCAAGCCGCTGGAGCCAGGCACTCGCACGGCTGGGTGTGACCTCGGATGCCGTCCGGATCGACGCCGATTTGGGCCGGTACAAAGTGCTGATAGCGCCGAGCCTGCACGTCTGCCCGCCGGAGGCCGCGCAGCGGCTGCAGGAGTATGTTGCGAGCGGAGGCACGCTCATCCTCGGCCCGCGCAGTGGCGTCAAGGAGGTCGAAGGCGCAATCGTGGATGAGTTGCTGCCCGGCCTATTGCGCGATCTGGCCGGCTGTCATGTCGAAGAGTACGATGTCTTCTCGAACGTGCCGGGGCTGGCGATGCACGTGCGGGATGCTGGCGGCACGCGCTATGGCGCACGGGGCCTGGTGGATGTGCTGATGCTGGAGGATGGATCCGAAGCCGCGTTGTGGTACGACAACCACTATTATTCTGGGCAGCCTGCGGCTGCGCGCCATGAGGTCGGGGGCGGCCGCTGCTACTACCTGGGGACGGTGCTCGATGACGAGGGGTTGGACGGCTTCCTGCGCGGCGTCCTGGGTGAGTCAAGCGTGCCTGTCATCTCTGAGCTTCCTGCGAGCGTGGAAGTGACCTGCCGCGTACGCAACGGGCAACACTACCGGTTTTACCTGAACCATGCGGACCAGCCGGTCGGGATGGCCGCGCTCGCGCCAGGTACGGACGTGCTGACCGGCGCAGCGGTGGGCGAGCGGGTCACGGTGCCCCGGTTCGGCGTACTGATCGTCAAGGAGACCTCATGACGCGCATCCTCTACATCGACATCGACACACTGCGGCCCGATCACCTGGGCTGCTATGGTTATCGCCAGGCCACTGGCCGGGACACCAGCCCCAACCTCGACCGCATCGCGGCGGAGGGCGTGCGCTTCGAGAACTGCTACGTCTCCGATGCACCGTGCCTGCCCTCGCGCGCCGCGCTCTACACCGGACGCTTCGGCTATCACAACGGCGCCATCAACCACGGCGGCGTCGCCGCGGACCTGCTGCACGAGGGCCGCGACCGCGGCTTCCGCGACGAGATGTGGCGCACGGGCTGGATCACCCAGTTGCGCGCCGCGGGCCTCTATCCGGTCACCGTCAGTCCCTTTGGGGAGCGGCATTCCGCCTGGTGGTGGCATGCTGGCTGGCGCGAAATCTACAACACCAGCTTCGGCGGTCTGGAGCTGGCCGACGATGTGACCCCGGCCGCGCTGGAGTGGCTCAAACGCAATGCGGCGTCCGACGACTGGTTCCTCCACGTCAACTACTGGGACCCGCATACGCCGTACCGGACACCGCCGGAGTTCGGCAATCCATTTGAGAACGACCCGCTGCCCGCGTGGCTCACCGAGGAAGTGCGCCAGGAGTGCTGGGATGGCTTCGGCCCGCACTCCGCGCAGGAGCCGCACGACACAGCTCCATCGCCCGAGTGGCTGGCGAATCTACTGCGGCGGTATTCGCGCCTGCCGGAGCAGCTTGACTCGATGGACGCGGTGCGCCGCTGGATCGACGGCTATGATACGGGCATCCGCTACGCCGACACGCACGTGGGTTACCTGCTGGATGCGCTGGCCGAGGCCGGGGTGCTGGACGATACGCTCATCATCGTCAGCTCGGATCACGGCGAGAACCAGGGCGAGCTGAACGTCTGGGGCGACCACCAGACCGCCGACCATATCACCTCGCGCGTCCCGCTCATCGTGCGCCCGCCGGCCCGCCTGGCCGAGGCGTGGGGCTTGCAGAACGTCCCGCGCGTAGACCGCAGCCTGCACTATCATTTCGACTGGGCTGCGACCCTCGTGGAGTTGCTCGGCGGGCAGATGCCCGACAACTGGGACGCGCGGCCTTTCACCGAGGCGTTTCGTGCTGGGCATGAGGCGGGGCGGGATTACCTCGTGGTCAGCCAGGCAGCATGGTCGTGCCAGCGAAGCGTGCGGTTCGAGCACGAGGGCGCGTCCTGGCTTTGCATGCGCACCTATCACGACGGATACAAGGATCTTGAGCCAGTGATGCTCTTCAATCTGTCGGATGACCCGCACGAGCAGCACGACCTGAGCCGGGAGCGGCCAGAGATGGTGACGCTGGCGATGGGTCATCTGATGGACTGGCAGTCCGAAATGATGCTGACTGCGCGCACGAACGTTGACCCGATGATGACCGTGCTGCGCGAGGGCGGCCCGCTGCACACGCGCGGCGTGCTGCCCGCGTACCTGGCTCGGCTGCGCGAGACGGGTCGCGTCGGCCACGCCGAGCGCCTTGCCCGCCTGCACCCCGCGGAGGCGTGGCCTTCCAGAGCGGAATAGAACGCTGATGGCGCTGATGTGACTGATTTTCATGTTTGATCCGTCGATCAGGATGATCATTGTGATCAGCGTCATCAGCGTTCTATTGCTTTCATCCGAGGTTCCCCAATGTCTGTTACGAAGCGCGAGCGGCTGCTGGCCGTGCTGCGGGGCGAAGTGCCCGACTGCGTGCCCGTCTGCCCCGATATTTCCAACATGGTGCCCTGCCGGTTGACGGGCAAGCCGTTCTGGGACATCTACGTCTACAAGGACCCGCCGCTGTGGAAGGCGCACATCGACGCAGTCAAGCACTTCGACCTCGACGGCGGCTGGGAGTTATACGACTTCGGCGATCTGTTCGGGGACGAAGGCCCGGCCTGGGAGCGGAAAATCGTGCTGCGCCGGGAGGACGGCAGCTTCGTTACGCAGGACTACTGCCCGGCCACCGGCCAGTGGAGCCGCTTCGTCGCCGTCCACACGGCGGACAATCCGCCGGCCAGCAACATCCGGCCGGAGCAGGTCGGCCTGGTGCCGGAGCCGAAGACCTGGGAGGATATCACCGGCGTGAAGCAGTGGCCGACGGGACTGGCGCTGTGGAAGCTGGCGAAGCATGAGCTGGGCGACCACGGCGTCGTCGGCATGTGGAGCGGCGGCACGACCGCCATGCTGGGCCGCCCCGAGGACATCTACGAGTACTATGACAATCCGGCGAAGTGGCATCGCTACCGCGACGAGATGATTCGCAAGGTAGAGCGGCGGATGGAGATGATTGCCGCGTTGGACGAGAAGCCGGATTTCATCTTCTGCGGCGGGTCCGGCTCGCTGGTGTTCCAGTCCCCGCGCATCTTCCGCGAGCTGTCGCTGCCTCTCCTGGTGCGGACGACCGAGCTGGCCTACGACATGGGTCTGCCCACCCACGTTCATTCGTGCGGGCCGGAGGCGCAACTGGTGCAGATGGCCGTGGAAGAAACCCAGCTGTCGGTCATCGACCCGCTGGAGGTGCCGCCGATGGGCGATTGCGACCTGGCGGAGCTGAAGCAGCGGTTCGGGAATAAAATCGTACTCAAGGGTAACCTGCACACTACCCGCACGATGCTCCACGGCACGGTGGAAGACGTGGTCGCAGCGAGCCGCCGCGCCATCGACGATGCGGCTGCGGGCGGGCGCTTCATCCTCTCGACGGGCGACCAGTGCGGCCGCGATACGCCCGATGCCAACCTTCATGCGATGGTCGAGATCGCGCGCACGTATGGCAGGTATTGATAGAACGCTGATGACGCTGATGAAACTGATTTTCCTGTTTCTCTTGTTCATTACTTGGCTTATCAGGAAGATCAGTCAAATCAGCGTCATCAGCGTTCTATTTCCTCGGTCACTGGTGCCGAGGGCACCAGGATTGTGCTGATGGCCTGGATGCTGGCGAGAAGGTTGCGCACGGAGAAGCCTAGCCCGTGCGTCACGGTCAGGGTGTTGCTGATGACCGGGTCGCCCGTCGGGTCGCGCGACGAGATGACGATGACCGGGATGTCACGAATCAGCGGGTCGCGGCCCTTCTCCTCCAGGACCTGGAAGCCATCCACCCCGGCCATCACCAGGTCGAGCAGCATCACATCGGGCTGGCGGCTGCGCAGCATCGCGAGCGCGCGCTGGCCGTTGGTCACCTGCAAGATGCGGTAGCCCCGTGCGTCAGCCTCCAGCATTCGCGCGAAGAGATGCAGCTCATCCGGCTCATCGTCCACAATCAGCACCGTTTTAATGCCCTCGCCCAGCGCGGCCAGCTCGCTCAGCAGGCGAGCGGATGTCAGCGGCTTGACGAGATAGCGCACCACGCCAAGCCGCCGCGCAGCCTCGTCCTCGCCGGGCACCCAGCAGCTTACCGCCGGCGTACCATAAGGCAGGGCGGTCAGCGCGCTCGGCGGAAAGCTTTCGAGGGGCGATGCATTGACGACGAGTGCTTGGGCAGGGGAGCGGCTCAATTCCTCAATCGCGGCCTCGATGGTACGTACGGCAGTGCATTCCACGTCCGGCAGATACCGCGTCAGCAGGCGCTGGAGCGTCTCCTCTTTCTCCAGCACGACCAGCCGGGGTGTCAGCTTCGGGGGCGGCAGCCGCGACGGCCGCGTGCGCGCCAGAAAGCCCACCTCGTCATCCGGCGTGAGGGCGCGGCGCACCCCAATGGCAGCATCGTCGGGCAGGGGCAGCTCGACCGGTAGCGCAAAACTTATGCGCGTGCCTTGGCCGCCTGCGCCATCTCCGGCCGGTTCGAGCGGGCTCTCAAGCCACATGCGGCCCCCGTGCATCTCCACGAATTGCTTGCTGATGGTCAGGCCCAGGCCGCTGCCGCCGTAGCGCCGCCGCACCGTGCCGTCGACTTGCTGGAACGGCGCGAAGATGCGTGTCTGATCCTTCGCGGCGATGCCGGGGCCGGTGTCTGCGACGCTGATGACGATCTCGTTGCCCACCCGCTCGCAGCCGATGCTGACCCCGCCGCGCTCGGTGAATCGGCCCGCGTTACTCAGGAGATTGATGAGCACCTCGCGGATGCGCGTCTCATCGCAGAAGACCTGCGGCAGGTTCGGTTCCACGTCCGCGCGCAGGAAGAGCCCCTTCGAGTCGAAGAGCGCCTTCACGGCAGCAGTCGCCGCCTCGATGACACCGGCCAGCGCAGTCCACTCCCGGTTGAGTGCCATGCGACCCGCTTCGACCTGGCTCAGGTCGAGCACGTCGTTCACAAGGTCGGCGAGATGCTGGCTGTTGCGGCGCACGGCCGCGATGTCGGTGAGCAGCGATGGGGGCAGCCGTCCGCCGTAGACCTGGGGCGAGCGGGCTATGATGTCCGTGAAACCGATAATCATGTTAAGGGGTGTCCGCAATTCGTGGCTGACGTTGGCGACGAACTCCGCCTTAGCCTGCCGCGCCTCCTCCGCGATGTGCTGGAGGGCCTTCAGCCGGTCCGAGAGTCGCGCCAGCTCCCGGTTTGCCTTGAGCAGGTCCTCCCGCGCCAGGGTCAGCTCCAGGCGCTGCTCGCGCGCCTCTTCCAGGTGGAGGTTGGCCTGCTCGAAGCCTGACAGCGACCATTCCGTCACTGTGAGCAGCGGCTCCACGACCGCGCGGCCCAGCAGTCCCGTGAACGCGCCTGCGATAGGGATGGCAAGCGCCAGGGCCTGGGGCAGGGGAGCGCTGAACGTTGCGGAGGTTGCCCACCACGCCACAACGAGAACGGCCATCTGGCTCAACAGCGCGCCGGCCCATCCTACCGTCACCATCGCGACCAACGGCAGCAGGGCGAACGTCAATGCTACGTGCGGCTGGTCGAGCAGGAACATGGCCAGTGCCAGTGTAGCCGCGAGGCCGCCCTGCCAGACTAACTGGGCCAGCGCGTAATGTTGCGCCAACAACCGGTATGCAGCCAGGCTCGTGACCACAAGGATGAGCATGGACAGGAACATGCGCATCATCATGGGGCTCTCGCTGTTGCCCGACAGCACGATGGCTATGACGAGCAGAAAGATGCTGCTGAGGAGCAGGATGTTGCGCGCCGTAGATTGCATAAGGTCATTGGCCGTGTCCGCAGAATCTAGCTGCGAGCGCGGCCCCGACCATTTGACCTGCCACATGGGGGCCTCCACCATAACGAAACAGACCTTCGAGAGTCGTTCGTCTGGCAGGAGTATAGCGTACGGCGGGGATTTAAAAAAGCAGGGGCAGGCCTTGAGCCTGCCCCTGCGGGCGATCATCTGAGGAGTGCGTATCTGAGGATGCGCACTCCTGGGGTCAATCTACTACTTGTACTTCGCGTCGTACGCGTCCTGGAAGATCTGCAGGAACTGAGCCAGACCAGAATCGTTCAGGTTCTTGATGTAGGCGTCCCAGTCCGCATCGACATCGGCCTTGCCGGTTACGAAGTTGGCGAACCACTCGTCCGCAGCGTTGAAAACGGTCGTGTTGAGCTCACCGTACATCTTGGACTGTTCGGCGGTGAAGACGAGCGGGGGCACGGCCTTGTCTTTGGTGCCATAAGGCTCCATCAGGTTCTGCGTCCAGTCGTCCAGCCAGCGTTCGAGCGGGTCGTCCGGGTTGTAGGCCTGCGCTCGGCGATAGTCGTTGGTGCGGAAGGTCGGCGCGGTCTGCATCCAGTTCCGATTGTGCGGATTACCTTCCCAGGTCTGCAGCACGGAATAGAGCGCTTCGCCTCGAGAGATGGACTCTGTGCCTGGTTCCGGTCGCACCCAGTCTTCACCCTCGACGCCAAAAACCGAGCGGGTCGTGGCATCGAAGCTATACATGAGGTCCAGCATCCGGAATGCGGCCTCGGGATTCTTGGCAACGTTCGTAATAACGAAGTTGGCTTGGCCGCCGGTCGGCTGGTAGACCGTCAGGGGCGTCTGCTGCATCCCATCCGGTCCCTTTAGCGGCGCGATGGGTTTGTACTCCTGCCAGCGGCCGCTGGGGCCGCCGTTCTGCGTGAAGACCCCGTACCAGCCTGCGCCTACCGCACCCATGACCGGCGTTTCAGCCTCGCCGAGCTGCCGAATCTGAGTGCTGTCGTTGGTGAACGCCTGCGGGTCGATCAGCCCCTGGGCGTAGAGCCTCGCCATGTATTTCAGGCCCTCTTTCCAGCCGGGCTCGGTGAAGGCAGCCTTGATCGTGCCGTCTTCCAGGATGAGCTGGCGCGCGCCGTTCGGTGTCACGTAGTCGTTGTAAACGAACGAGTTCATGATGAACTGGTCGATCGTGGAATGCCAGCCGCCGTTCGTGAACTTCGTGCCGGACATCGGGATCTCATCGGCCTGGCCATTGCCGTTCGGGTCTTGGGTCTTGAAGGCAAGGAGCACCTGTTCCAGTTCATCGGTCGTGGTAGGAATCTCCAGTCCGAGCTTATCCAGCCACGGCTGGTAGAGCCAGAACTTCTGCGACAGGCTGCAGTGGTAGCAGTCGTTATAGTGGGGCATCCCGTAGATCTTGCCGTCGAGCAGCGTGATGAGGTCCTCGACCGCCGGGTTCGTCTCGTACATTTTCTTGGTTTCGACGCCGTACTCCTCGATGTAGTCGTTGAGCGGGAGCGCGATGCCCTGTTCGGCCAAAATCTGCATTTGGTCCAGGCGGATGCCGCAGCCGATGATGACCTCAGGCAGGTCACCGCTGGCCAGCATCAGGTTTAGTGCGTTTTGGGCATCACTCACCGGCGGCAGGTTCATGATCAGGTGGATGTTGGTCTGCTCCTCCAGCCACTTAGTGAACTCGTTGTCCTCGTAGTCGCTCACCGCGGTGTTGGGGCAGATGAACGCCGTCATCTCGATTTTTTCTTTGGCGACGGGGAATACGCCGGCCGGGTTGACGTTGGCTGCACTGGCCGAAGCCGCAGGCTCGGCGGCCGGTTCCGCGGCCTCGGTTTCAGTCTCGGCCTCCGGCGCAGCAGCCTCTGGCGCAGCAGCCTCTGGTGCGGCTGCCTCGGGTGCGGCAGCCGGCGCAGCGGGCGCTGCCGGGCCACAGGCCGACACGAGCATCGCGACGATGGCGAAGATGCTCAGCAGTACAAAGAGTCGACGCTTGGACATTGGTTTTTCCTCCTGGTTGGATTGGGGTAAGTTGTGCTATCCCTTGACCGAGCCCAGCATGATGCCCTTCACGAAGTACTTCTGGACGAAGGGATAGATGATGAGCACGGGCACGGATGCGACGACGATAAGGGCATACTTAAGCAGCTCTCGTAGGGCCTCTCTGGCCGCCATGGATTTGATGTCCACAATCATATCCATTTCCACCTGGCTCGATATCAGGATGTTCCGCAGGATGATCTGCAGCGGGAAGAGATCCTTGTCGGTCAGGTAAAGGAGTGCGGCGAAGAACTGGTTCCAGTGGCCAATGGCATAAAAGAGCGCCATGACCGCGATGAGCGGCGTGGACAGCGGCAGCAAGACCCGGAAGAAGTACTGCAGGTCGCTGCACCCGTCTAGCTGCGATGCTTCCAGCAGTTCGTGTGGAATCGACGAGCGCAGGAAGGTGATCGCAATCAGCAGGTTCCAGACGGAGAGCGCCTGCGGGATGATGAGCGCCCAGCGCGTATTGCGCAGGCCGAGATCCCGGACGAGCAGGTAGGTGGGGATCAGGCCGCCGTTGAAGAACATCGTAAACAGGAACAGGCCCAAGATGACGTTCCTGCCCCACAAATCGCGGCGCGATAGTGGGTACGCGGCGATGAGCGTCATGGTCACGTTCACCAGCGTCCCGACAACGGCGTAGAAGAGCGAGTTGCCGTAGCCGGACCAGATCAACGGATAGGAGAAGACCTTCTCGTACGCAAACAGCGACGGGTTGACTGGCCACAGCCACACCCGCCCGGCAATGACCGCCGCGCCATCGCTGAACGATGCGCTCACGACATAGATCAACGGATACAGGATCACCAGCAGGAACAGCGTGAGCAGCGTGAAGTTGACAATGTTGAATACCCGGTCAACACCGGTTTCGCGAATACGAGAGTTAGTGTGGTAGACATCGGTCTCAGTTGTCATGGCTTTGCCTCATCGCGAAAACGTTCCGCCGGAACGCCCTAACCTAGAACAGGCCCTTATTCGTCAGCCGGTTGGCCGTCCAGTTGGCCGAGACCAGCAGGACCAGGCCGATGAGCGAGTTGAACAGGCCGATGGCCGCTGCATACGAGAAGTTCGCGATGCCTCCTGCCAGGCCAGTCTTATAAACATAGGTGCTGATGACCTCGGACGTGGCGAGGTTGAGCTGGTTCTGCATCAGGTAGGTTTTCTCAAACCCCACGTTGAGCAACTGCCCCATGTTAAGGATGAACACCGTGACGATGACCGGCGTGATGGCTGGAATATCGATGTGCCACATGCGCTGCAGCCGGTTCGCGCCATCCACAACCGCGGCTTCATGCAGCGACGGATCCACTGTCGTTAGGGAGGCTAGATAGATGATGGTGGCGAAGCCGGTGTTCTGCCAGACGCCCGACCAGACGTACACCGAAGGAAACAGCTCGGCGCTGCCCATGAACTGCACGGGGTCCAGGCCCAGTTGCATGAGAAGCAGGTTGACCGGGCCGCGGCGCATGTCCAGGAAGTTCAGGAGCAAACCGACCATGACTACCGTGGAAATAAAGTAGGGCGCGTAGCTGACCATTTGGACGGTGCGCTTGAAGAAGCCGGTCTGCAACTGGTTCAGGCTGAGCGCCAGGATGATCGGGATGGGGAAGCCGATGACCAGCGAGTAGAACGAGAGCCACAGCGTGTTCTTCATCAGGCGCATGAACATCGGTGAGTTGAAGAAGCGTATGAAGTTCTCCAGCCCGACCCATTCGCTGCCGGTGATGGACTTGCCGGGCAGGAAATCGCGGAATGCGATCTGCGCGCCGTACATGGGGTAGTACATGAAGATGAGCAGCCAGGCGACGGGCAAGAGCAGCAGCAGGTAGAGCTGCCAGCCGTGACGGATCTGCCGCCATGCGCCGCGCAGGCTGCCGGGTTTGGCGACCCCTTCCAGCGTTCTTTTGACGGGGGCAGTGATGGTTGCCATGCACAACCTCGCTTTCCATTTCGAACTGAGCACGACTTCAGATGGGGGCTGCATGAGGACTGGCAGCCCGGGAACAGCGTCAGCCACGGTGGATGGAACGAGGGTGCGCCATGCGCGCCTTCGAGTGCCGAGACCATGTGCTGACGTTGCACGCTCTGGTACGGAGTTTACAGGTCCCGTTTCTGGCAAGTTTTGTGACGACATTATAGCAGATGCGTGGCATCTTGCGATGAATATCTGGCCGAGAAATGGCCGAGAAATGGCCGCACCGTGTCCGCTTGGGCCAAACGTCCCAGGCGTGTAAAATAGCGGGCGGATACAGACCACATGACAGACTCATCGTTCGACACCTTTGTCGGCCACGTGCGCAGCGCGCTCAACCATCTCTACGATCCGGATGAGCTGCGCCGCAGCCCGCTGGCTCTTGCATTGGGCATCGCAGACGACTTCGACGCAGCTGCGACGCTCCAACGCATCCTGATGGACGCGATCGAGGCGCTCAGGCCGGGCGCAGACGATCCGCCTCAAGCGCGCGGCTGGCGCATCTACGACGCACTTTTCTACCGCTATATCCGGGGCTTCGACCGTGACGTGGTGGCCGATCAGCTCGGCATCAGCGGCCGCCAACTGCGCCGCGAGCAGCGCGCGGCCTTGGAGGTCCTGGCCCAGCACCTCTGGCTCGCGCACGACCTCGCCGGGCGGCCCCTGCCCGCGCCGCCACTGGAATCTGTGAGCGCACCTGCCTGGCTGAAAGACTTGCCGCCAGAGAAGCCGGGCGAGCTGCAGGCTGTGCTCCGCTCAACGCTGGAATTAGCCCTGCCATTGGCCCGGCAGTGGAATGTGCGCCTGGCCGGTCTGCCGCCGGATTTGGCTGCGGAAGTCGCAGCGACGCCCGTGCCGCAGACGGCGCTGCGCTACGCCCTGCTCAATGTGCTCGGTGTCGCGATCCCGCGTGCGGCGGGCGGGACGATCAACTTGGCGGGTGAGCTGGCGGATGAGATTGTCGCGTTGCAGGTCGCTACCTCACAGGCACAGGGGGCAGGTCCCCTATCTGAAGAGGAACAGGCCAGCCTGGAGGTCGCGCGGCAGCTCATGGCGGTGGCCGGCGGGCAACTGACATCGGAGGACGGTGCTGACGGGTTCCGAGCCTGGCTGTCACTGCCGGCGCTGGAACAGGTACGCGTGCTGGTCGTCGATGACAACGCGGATACACTGCAGCTGTTCGCCCGCTATGCCGTCGGCACGCGCTATGCAGTGACGGGCACGCGCGAGGCTAGCCTGGCGCTGCGGCTGGCCGAGGACCTGGAGCCGGATATAATTATCCTGGATGTAATGATGCCGGACCTGGACGGGTGGGAGGTGCTGGCGCGACTGCGCCAGCATCCGACAACCAGCCATACGGCGGTCATCATCTGCACTGTGCTGCCGCAGCAGTCGCTGGCACTCGGGTTGGGAGCGAACGCGTTCCTGCAGAAGCCCGTCACGCGGGAGGCATTTCTTGCGGCGCTGGATGGGCAGGCCGCGGTACTGATGCGAGCGTAGAGAGGTTACGCCGAAACATCTCTGCGGCGGTGGTAGGAATCAACTTGCAGGGGTTTGGGGTTCGTCCGCCAGGGACACAAACGCCGCGCCGTGCCCGCCCAGACAGGGATGCGCCAGCTGCCAGGCTTGGCTGTCGATGGCCTGCTCACCGTCGCGCGGCTTGCGCCGGATGTAGCGGCCGTCTGGCTGCAGCACGCGTGCCCGGACGTTATTGTGCAATTCGACTTCGAGCAGAGTGTGGCGGATGTAGCTGCCCACGACCGGGTCTTTGACCGGGAAGATGACCTCCACCCTCCGGTCGAGATTGCGGGGCATCAGGTCTGCGCTGCCGAGATAGACCTCGGGCGCGCCGCCATTCTCGAAATAGTAGATGCGGCTGTGTTCGAGGAAGCGGCCGACGATGCTGATGACGCGGATGTTGTCGCTGACGCAGGGAACGCCGGGCCGGAGACAGCAAATGCCGCGGACGATGAGGTCTACCTGCACGCCGGCCTGCGACGCGCGGTAGATGGCTCGGATGATGCGTTCGTCCACCAGCGAGTTCATCTTGAAGATAAGGCGGGCGGGCCGGCCCTCCAGCGCATGTTCGGTCTCGCGTTCAACCAACGCAGTCAGCCGCTCGCGCATGCTGCCCGGCGCCACTAGCAGGCTGCGATAGAACTGCTGCGTGGAGTAGCCGGTCAGCGTATTGAACATCTCGGTCGCATCGGCGCCCATCTCCGGATCACACGTGAGCAGGCCGAGGTCGGTGTAGATGCCGGCGGTGACCGCGTTGTAGTTGCCCGTTGCCAGGTGCAGGTAACGGCGCAGCCCGCCCGCCTCGCGGCGCACGACGAGGGTGACCTTGCTGTGCGTCTTCAGCCCCACCAACCCGTAGACCACATGGACCCCCTGTGCTTCCAGTGCGCGGGCCCAGCCGATGTTGCTCTCTTCGTCGAAGCGCGCCTTGAGCTCGACGAGCACGGCGACCTGCTTGCCGTTGCGCTGGGCTTCGAGCAGCGAGCGCACGACGGGAGCATTGCGGCCGACCCGGTAGAGAGTTTGCTTGATGGCGAGCACATCGGGGTCGGCGGCTGCGGCCTGGACGAAGTCAAGCACCGGCTTGAAAGAATCATAGGGATGATGCAGCAGGATATCGCCCTTGCGGATGGCGGCGAAGAACTCATCCGTCGTCTTGACGTCCCGTAGCTGGGGCGGCACGGATGGCACGAAGGGCGGGTCCTTGAGCTCAGGCCGGTTGAGGCCGGCAACGGCCCACAGGCTGGACATGCCCAGGGGCGGCTGGAGCGGGTAAACGTCGCTTGGGTCAACCTCGACGTTCTCCATCAGCAGCGCCACCATGTCCTCAGGCATGGCTTCGTCCACGGCCAGGCGCACGACCGGCCCGAAGTGACGCTGGCGCAGCCCCTGTTCGATGGTCTCAAGCAGGTCGGGCGCCTCGTCCTCCTGGATTTCCATATCGGCGTCGCGGATGACCTGGAAGCTGAAGGCCTGCTCGATGTCGTGGCCGGGGAAGAGGATGCCGAGATTAGCCGCGATGACCTCCTCCAGCCAGACGAAGCGGGATCCATCGACGACGGGTACGAGCCGGGGGAGGGATGTCGGCACCTTGACGCGCGCGAAGCGCCGGCCGTGCGGCCCGACGACCCAGCAGGCCAGGTTCAGGCTGAGGTTGGAGATGTGGGGGAACGGCCGGCCCGGGTCGAACGCGAGCGGAGTCAAAACGGGCAGCATGTCCGAGCGAAAGTATTCGCGCATGCGATCCTGCTCTTCGAGCGTGAGCTGGTCGTAGCGCAGGAGATGGATATCGGCATCCGTGAGCTGCGGCATGATGTCGGCGTAGAAGTAGCGGCGCTGCTCGCGCATCATGGGCAGTACCTGGGTGCGGAGCGCGGTGAGCTGGTCTAGAGGAGTCAACCCGTCCGCCGGGGTCGAGGTGACGCCTGCGTCAATCTGGTCCTTCAGTCCTGAGACGCGAATCATGAAGAATTCGTCCAGGTTTGAACTGAAGATGGCGAGGAACTTGACCCGTTCAAGCAGGGGATGGCGTGTGTCTTCGGCCTCTTCGAGAACGCGCCGGTTGAACTCCAGCCAACTCAGTTCCCGGTTGAAGTACAACGCGGGGTCTTTCAAATCGACGCCGGCCTCGGGCGGCCAGGTCGGGACCTGGGCCAGAAGGGTTCTCTCCAATGTTATCGGCGCGTCCATGGCGTGTCTCCGAGCGACTTGGTTGGCATGTCTTGGCTGGCATTATAGCCGGTCGGCCCCTACGCCGCAAGTGCTGGTGCGAGAACCCAGGAATCCTAAGAGCGCCTAACAAAACCGAGCTTACAGCAAGTGGTCGCTCAGCCGTGCTAGGCTCGTGGCATGGCTAAACCACTGGCCGATCTTGGAAGAAGCGGTCGATGCCATTTCAGCCATCAAGGGGTGGCGGGGGCGCCCTGCCAGCGCCCCGTCAAACTGCATGCCGACAAGGGTTACGACTACCCGCGTGGTCGGCAGGCGTTACGCCAGCGCGGCATCCTACCCCGCATCACTCGTAAAGGCATCGAGTCCCGCGAGCGACTCGGCCGCTACCGCTGGGTGGTTGAGCGGACGCTCGCTTGGCGCAACCGTTTCCGGCTCTTGGCCGTGCGCTACGAGCGACGGGAAGACATTCACCAGGCATTCTTGAGCCTGGGCTGTGCCCTCATCTGCCGGAAATTCCTCCAGCAAGGAGGGTTGTGTTAGGCGCTCTAAATGCAAGCGTGCGAAGGACTGTCGCCTGCATCGCTGCAACGGGCGGCACGGCAGGCGAGGCGGCTGCGCGCCTTACCAACCAAACATCAGGTCACCCGTGAAGCCTGCGAGATAGACAAATGGTCCCGTCGCATCAGTCCCATGCTTCAGGGGCAGCCGCACGTTGAACGGCAGCGCACCTGACTCAGGGTCAGGGGTTTTCAGGAAAGCCGCCGGCGGAAAGCCGGGCTCCGGATAGAAGCGCACCGTCGCATCCACCAATCCTTTGACGCTAAGGCGGCGCTTCAGACCCTTGCGCTCCAGCGGGCAGAACTCCGCGCACGCGAGCTGGCTGTCGGCCTCCTGCTGCACGAAGACCCGGCACTCCCGGCGCCAGGCGCGCGGGAAGGTGTAGGTGCTGTACCCACCGACCAGCTCCATCTCGTAGCCGGTCAGCAGCGGTGCACCCTGTGGGAGCCGGAAGCGCTGGAGGACGGTCGTGTTCGGGCAGTAGCCCGAGAAATAGTAGGCATTCCGGCTCCGGTGGATGGTCGTGATGGGCTCACGCGTCGCCGCGTCCCGCTTCCTAGTCAGCAACTCCAGGCCCAAGTGCGCCAACGTCCACCGCATCAGCAGTTCGCCGCGGAAATACACCGCCGGATTGTCGGGCGTCAGCAGGCGCTCGCCCTTGCGGTAGGTGTTGCTGAGCGTGCCCCTGAGCCACGCCAACCGCCCCTGTCCCAGGGGGCGCACCAGCCCAAGCACACGCGTCTCGCCCGCCTGCTCGCCGCGGGCTGTCACGCGCGTGGTCGGGTCGTCGGGATCGGCCAGGACTTCGGCCACGCTTCCGCCGGACATGGTTTCGCGGTGCGCGACTTTGGAGCGGAAGGCGCCTGCCATCAACTCATCGCCGGGGAGGTCCAGCGCCAGCGCCAGCTCCCCGGCGATGGACGGAGCGTGCGCCAGGTTCAGGGCCGACAGAAGCTCCGGCCCGGCATGGTCGGTCGGTCCGTAGAAAAGCACGTCCCCGCCCTTGGCCGCAAACCCGATCAGCGTCTTTTCAACCGCCGAACCGGCCAGCGGGACCGGGGTTACCAGCACGGAGCCGGCGAGGCAATCCGGCTGTGCCGTCAATGCGGATACGAAGTTACGGGTCGAGATGACCGTGTTGAGCGGGAAGCCCATGTTGATGGCCCCGCGCATGAACCAGTCGCCGAAGAAGACCTCGTTCAGGCGGGGTTGGGGACCGAAGGTCAACTCATGGTACTCATCGAAGGGGTAGACCCAGACCAGGGGGCCCGGGCGGTCCGGGGCTTCATCCCACGCCTGCAGGAGATGTGGGATCACCTCGTTGGGATACTTCACCGGCATCTCGCCCCAGGTGTTGTCGACCGTGAGGAACTGGATGTGCGAAGCTGTCTCGACCCGGCCCAGCGCATCGAGCCGGCAGATGGCGAGCGGCAGGTAGATATCGTGCGGCTGGCTCTCGTAGCGATCGGTCCAGGGGCTGTTCTGCCACCACGGGTCGTGGAGGTAGAAACGGAACGGGAAGTTGCGGTCCCCGGGCAGCTCCGAGATGCGGGCCATGTAACCGGAAAACTCCAACCCGAAGTCACCATCAATGGCGGCCCACGGTGAGTTGGGCGGCGGCAAGAGGTTGAAGTCGCCGCGATAGATGTCGCGCCAGGGTGAGCCATCGCTCGCGAGGTCGGTGCTGATGCTCAGGTTGGAGCCACGCGTTTCGATGCGGTATTGCGGGCATTCTGCGCGGAAGGTGCGCCAGAAGGTGAGCACTGTCTCTCGGCCTTCGGCGGCGCGACGCGGATCGAACGTCTGCCCGTCGAAGAGGATGCCGGTCGTCGCCCAGGTCTCGCTGCCGAAGCCGAAACCATTGGAGAACCAGATGTAGTCGTAGCCCAGGTCGCTCAGGAAATGCTGGCATTGCCGCCCGAAGAATGTTCCAAAGGCCGTGCCTTCGGGAATGCCGTCCGGGAAGCCGGCGTACGGGTGGTCGTCGCCGTGGAGCGTGGCGAAGCAGCACACCCAGGTTGCCTTCCCGCGTGTGTCGCTCAGGCAGATTTCATTGTGCCGCACGTATTTGAAGGTGGAGAGGGCAAACTCGTCCCCGGGGTCGAAGGTCGCGCCGATGCGGATGGGCTTGCCGGTCATCTCCCGCCCCACGCGCTTGAGCGTTGCGTTGATCTTCTTCAGCGTGCCGTAGGTGAGAATGGGCGGGTCGTCCATGTAGACGCTGATCCCGCCATGCAGCGACAGGTTCGCGGGGTCATCGTAGGCCAGGGTGGCCGTTTTGCCGGGGAAAGGATTGGCCATCGACGCATAGCGCGCCCACTCGATCTGGTCAGCCATCTCTCCGCGGTAATCCAGGATCTCCGAGCCGTCCGCCGTCCACAGCAGCACCGAGATCATGTCGGCATGGCGCGTGAGCGCGTCCCATTGGCGGAAAAGCTCGCGGGCGGTTGCTTCGATGCCCGCGTCGTCTAAGATTTTGAAGGGTTTGGGGCTGAGTTCGAGCGTGACATTCTGCATCGTTGAAGCCACCGCCAACCTCCTCGTTCTCTTCAGCGAATGTACTGCACAGATGTGTTGGGGTGTCAAGACCCCAAAATGAGCGACTTTTTGACGCCGGT
>CAZTMA010000072.1:14788-25196 GCA_964614645.1 uncultured Anaerolineales bacterium | reverse complement strand
CGCGACCTGCGGCGCCTCACATCCATGTCCGAGTTCCTGCGCTTTCCGGTCCGGGACCGCGACGACTGGGAACGCTACAAGGCCGAACGGCTCGATCCCGACGACCCGGCGCGGCTGGCCGGCGACTGGCGCGCACGGTGCGCGGCTTGGTCGGCGGAGGGCTACCCCATCCAGCTCGGCTGGTATCCCGACGCTGGGCTGTTCGGCCCCTACCGCTGGCTGATGGGCGACGAAGAGGGGCTGGTGGCGCTGCGCACCATGCCCGACCTGGCCCACGACATCATGGATCATCTGACGACCCTCTACCTGACCGTCTTCGAGCAGGTCGTGCGGGAGGTGCGAGTCGACGTGATCCACCTCTGGGAAGACATGTGTTATAAGGGCGGGCCGCTCATCTCGCCGCGCGCCTGGGAACAATTCATGGGGCCGAACTACCGGCGCATCAAGGCCTTCGCGGACCGCCACGATATCCCCCTCATGTCTGTGGACACCGACGGCCAACCCGACCTGCTGATGCCGCCCATGCTGGCCGCGGGCGTGAACTGGCTCTACCCGATGGAGGTCGCCGCAGGCTGCGACGTCGTTGACTGGCAGGCGCGCTATCCCGGGCTGGCCATGCTCGGCGGCATCGACAAGCGCGCGCTGGCCCAGGGCCGCGCAGCTATCGACACAGAACTGGCGCGCGTCCGGCCGGCCGTGGAGCGCGGCCGCTACATCCCCGAGCTGGACCACCTCGTGCCGGATGACGTCTCGTGGTCCGACTACTGCTATTATGCCGAGGCGCTCCGGCGCATGACCGGCAAAGGTTGACCTTACCGAAGAGGAAGCATCACCCCATGAACACCTTCACCCTGCAGAATGACACCCTCCGTCTCGAATTCGACCGCACCACCGGCGCGCTGGTCGGGCTGACCGCGCTGCCGAGCGGCTGGCCGATCCTGGACCGGCCCAACCTGGGACTCTCCTTCCGGTTGCTCGTGCCGCTCGCATCCGACGACCCGCTGGATGTGGAGTTTGCCGCGCGCATGGGCCGGCCTCAGCCGTCGCGGCGCAACAACGCCGTGTACGGCGAGAAGCAGACGCTGAACGACCTGCAGATTGCTGCGGACGGCACCGGGGCCGTCTTCACCTGGGATAACGTCGTCTCCGAGCCCGGCGGGCCGCTGCCCATCAAGGTCGTGCTGACGGTCACGCTCACCGCGCGGCAGGCCGTCTACGCGGTCACCATCGAGAACCGCTCGGCGCACATCGTCGAAAACGTCTACTGCCCCTACCTGGGCGACGTGCAACACCCGGCGGACGCGGAGTGGTTCAAGACGTTCCTCTACTCGTACGCCTCGGCACAGGAGTGGTCGCTCTGGCCCACCTTCCAGAACTTCCGCGGCTATTTCGGCTCGGATTACCCGGTGCAGTTCGGCCCCTGGGGGCCGTCCTCCGGCGCGCCGATGGCGCCGTACATCCTCCTGCGCGGCCCGCACGAGGGGCTTTACGTCGGCGTTGCGGCGCCCAGCTCCGAGCTGGTGGCCTGGCACGCCGAGCTGCGGCCGGGCTACGGCAGCTCCATCGACGCGCGGGTGCCGGAGGAACGCACCGTCGGCGGCCTGGACGTGGCGACCCGGTTCGCCGCGGTCCACGTGCCGTACGTCCAGCCCGGCGAGACACGCGACCTCACGCCCGTCGCGCTGGAGGCCTACCGGGGCGGCTGGCAGCACGGCAGCGATATCTACCGGGCCTGGCGCGCCACTTGGCTGAAGATTGCCGAGCCGCCGGCGTGGGCGCGCGAGCCGCACGCGTGGCAGCAGCTCCACATCAACTCGCCCGAGGACGAGCTGCGGCTGCGCTTCACCGACCTGCCGAAGGCCGCTGAAGAGTGTGCGCGGCACGGCGTCCGCGCCATCCAGCTCGTGGGCTGGAACGACGGCGGCCAGGACCAGGGCAATCCGTCGCACTCCCCGGACCCCCGGCTGGGAACGTATGATGAATTGAAGGAGGCCATCGCGCGCTGCCATGCGCTGGGCGTCAAGATCATCCTGTTCTCCAAGTACACCTGGGCCGATCGCGCGACGGCCCGCTTCCGCAGCGACCTGGTGCGGCTGGCGATCAAGGATCCCTACGGCGACTACTACAACTTCGGCGGCTACCAGTACCAGACCGCCACGCAGTTCCTCGATATCAACACCAAGCGCCTGACACCGATGTGCTTCCTGGCGGAGGAGTACCTGTCAGTGGCAGACGACGAGTTCCGCAAGACGCTGGACCTCGGCGCAGCGGGCATCCTGTTCGACGAGTGCCTGCACCACTCGCCTGCCCTGCTGTGCTTCGACGAGAGCCACGGCCACCGTTACGGCGCGCCGGTCTACGCCAACGACAACCGTCTCATTCAGAACTTCGCCCGCATCAGCGGCCCGGTCGACCCCGACTTCCTGTTCTGCGGCGAGGCGTGCTACGACTGGGAGTTCGAGGCGTATCAACTGTCCTACCACCGCAGCGAGAGCAAGACGCACATCCCGCTGATGCGTTATCTCGAGCCGCGCGCTCAGTTGATGACCGCAGTCACCGGCTTCAACGACCGCAACATGATCAACCAGTGCCTGCTCTACCGGTATATCATCAGCTACGAGCCGTACAACTTCAAGGGCCATCTCGACGATTATCCGCTAACGATGGCCTACGGCCGCCAGATGGACGCGCTGCGCGCGGAGCTGCGCGACTACTTCTGGGACGGCGAGTATCGCGACATCATCGGCGCGACCGTGACCACGGCGGAGGGCCAGCCGCACCATCCGTATGCAGTGTACCTGCACCGTGACACCGGCCGGCCCGGCCTCGTGCTCGCGAACTACGACGAACATGCCACGGTCACGCTGCGCGCCGAGCTGGACAGCGGCGAACCGCTGCCTCGCTACCGGCTAGTGGACGGACCGGACTGGCAGCCGGCCGCAGACGGCATCGTCCTGCCGCCACAGTCGGCGGCCGTGGCGATTTCTTAGGCGCTTACGAGATCGGTTCTTGTACTGGGAGCAAGAATTGGACCGCCAAGGCGCCAAGTGCGCGAAGAAAGGTGAACAATGAACGCAAGACAGGCTCTTGAAGATGGAGAGGGCATTCTGCGGCTCGCACCCACGTGGGTGCCGCGGTCGTTCTGTATTCCGGGCAAGCGCATCAAGCTGCACCCGGCCGATTACTATGCGTTCGGTGCGCACCGCGGGGGCATCGACGAACGCTGGTTCTCGTCCACCACGATGGCGGACAACGGACCGCTGACCACGCCGGACGAGGGCCTGAGCTATGTCGTGGCTGGAGACGAGGCGGAGCCGGAGAAGATGCTGCTCGTGGACGCGGTTGCGGATTTGGGCGCGGCGCTCCTGGGCGACGAGATGTGGACCACCTACGGCAAGTGGCCCATCTACTCGAAGTTCTTCGACAACCGCGGCCCGCTGCCGCATCACCTGCACCAGCGGCAGGAACATGCCGCGCAGGTGGGGATGGACGGCAAGCCCGAGGCGTACTATTTCCCGGTGCAGCTCAACAACTACGGCGCGGAGTTTCCCCACACCTTCTTCGGCCTGGAGCCAGGGACGCGGCCCGAGCAGGTACGCCACTGCCTGGAGATCTGGGACCGGGGCGACAACCATATCACCGACCTGTCGAAGGCCTACCGCCTGGAGCCGGGCACGGGCTGGTTCGTGCCGGCAGGGGTGCTCCACGCGCCGGGCAGCCTGTGCACGTACGAGCCGCAGTGGGCCAGCGACGTCTTTGCGATGTTCCAGTCGCTCGTGAGCGAGGTGCCCACCGACTGGTCGCTGCTGGTAAAGAACGTGCCCGAGGATAAGCAGCACGACCTCGACTACCTGGTCTCGCTGGTGGACTGGGAGGCCAACACCCGCCCCGACTTCAAGCAGGCCTACTTCCGCCCGCCCCTCCCGATCAAGCCCGTCGAGGAAATGCGGGATGCGGGGTATATCGAGAACTGGGTCACCTACGGGTCGGCCTTCTTCGCCGCGAAGGAATTGACGGTGCTGCCGGGGCGCACGGTCACGATCCGCGACCGCGGGCCCTACGGGATGATCATGCTGCAGGGGCACGGGACGATGGGGGCGTGGCCGATCGAGACGCCGGCGCTGATCCGGTTCGGCCAGTTGACGCACGACGAGTACTTCGTCTCGCATGCCGCCGCGCAGGCCGGCGTGACCATCACGAATCCCAGCTCGACGGACCCGATCGTGATGCTGAAGCACTTCGGCCCGGACAACCCGGACGCGCCATAATACACCACGCGAGGGCGAAGCCGGCCACAACCAGATGCCGCTCATTACGGTCAGGGTATCAGGGCATCGATGTGGATCGACTGTAGTCTGCCGTGGCCGGCTTCGCCCCTACCTCTACCGCGCCCCTCTATCCTTCGTAATACCCCGGCGCTGATCACCCCAGTCCGCAATATTCCTGGGCGCAACAAGCCTGAAGCGGTGTATAATGATGGCACGGCCTTTGCGGCTGCACGCGGGCTGCCAGCACCACGGCGCGCCAGGAATGCCGCTCAGAGGAGGGCCAGACTTACATGCCAAACAAACTGGGGTTCTATCTGCACAGTTTCGAGATTGGCGAACACAAGGGCGACCTGTTCCGGGCCATCCAAGATGTCCGGCCGCCGACCCTGCTCGTCCACGCGTGGGACCAGGTGGACCAGCTCCGCCGCCTCTCACCCGATTCCTTCATCATCGGCCGCATGGACTACTTTGGCCGGTATCGCCGCCCGGTCAAGGACCTCATTACCCCCTGGCTGGACAGCGACGACCCCGAAGCGCGCGGCAGGGAGTTCGCGGAGCACATTCTGACCGACAACTTCGAGACGGCCCTGCGCCGGGAGGGCAACCATCTGCTCATCGACGCGTGGATGAGCCTGAATGAGCCTGTGCCCGGACCCCGCTCGCGGGAGTTCGCAGAAAAGCCCGACGAGGTCGGCCGGCGGCTGCGGGCGTACGACGCGTTTCAGGTGGGGTTCCGCAGCAAGCTCACCGAGCGCGGCATCGAGGCGGTGGCCTTCAACTTCGGCGCAGGCAACTTCGGCATGGCCGACGATTACTGGCAGTTCTTCCGCCGCACCCTGGAAAGCTATACCTACCTGGGGTTCCACGAATACGGCTGGCCCGCGCTCTCCACGGCGCTCGACCCGGGTGTCGCCTCCAGCGCGGGCACCTACCAGCCCATCGTCGCCGAGCTGAGCCGGCGCACCGGCCGCACCTACCAGATCATCCTGACCGAAGCCGGGCTGACGATGATGTACAAGCATCCCGATTACCAGGATAAGGGGTGGCTCCACGTGCCGCCGGCCGACCGGCCCATCAAGTCCATCTCTCAGGAGGACTACTGGCGGTCGCTGGCCTGGCTGAACACGACTTTGAACCGGGATCCTGCGGCGTTGGGTGCCTGCCTGTTCGAGGTCGGCCATCACGGAGATTGGGAGAGCTTCCGGCACTTCGGGATGGACAACACGGGGCAGCGCATCTGGCTGGTCGACAGCATCCGCCAGCTTGCACTCGCGGAACGCAGCGCACGCACCCCCGGCGCGCTCTCGCAGATGCCGCGTCCCATCCATGCACTGCGCGGGCGCATCATCGATGCTCGCGGGGCGGGCGTCGACGGCGCAGTCATCCGGCTGACGGCGGGGGCTGAGACGCTCGGTGCGGACCCGCGGGCCGTGGTGCACAATCGCGGGGCCGTGACCTGGACTCGAAGCATCACAGGGTTCGACGGCAACCTGTGGAACTGCTGGCAGAAGTATATCGCGCCGCATGTGGCGGGCATCACGTGGGAGGAATTTCGGGCGGAGGTGGATGACTATAACCCCGCGCTCAGGCGGACCGAGGGCCACCTCGAGGGTGACAGCACCTACTATCTGCCCGAGAATCGGGTGTACCCCGACGCGCGCAGCGCCGCGCCCGGCATCACCTGGGACCGCCCCATCAGCGATTTCAGCGGCCGGCTCTACCGCTGCTGGCGGCGCTGCGTGCAGGGCAAGGTGGCCGGCCTGACGTGGGAGCAATTCAGCCGGGAGGCGCCCTACCATAATCCCAGCCTGGCGACCGGCGACCAGCGGCTGCATGCGGGCACGGAGTACCTGCTGCCGCGCAACGCCGGCCAGGAGGAATATACGCGGCTCGCGTACAGCACCGGCGGCGGATGGTTCGAATTCCCGGGCCTGCCGCAGGGCACCAACCGCGTGACAGTCGCGGCGGACGGCTTCAGCAGGTTGGATCAGGCCATCGATGTGACTGGCGAGCAGGACCTCATCCTGGCTCTCGACCCTATCGTGCGGACTCTCTCGGCAGATGATCCGTTCGTCCGCACGCATGGCACCCACTTCGTGATCGGCAGGCGATCCTTCAAGTTCATCGGCGTCAACCTGCGCGGCCTGGCCTACTACGACACGCCGCAGATGCCGCTTGCGCGGGCGCACGAGCAGCTCGCCGCAGTGCGGGACATGGGTGCGCGCGTCGTGCGCATCTTCCTGCCCCATCGCGACCTGTCGCCGGATGAGCCAGTGACGCGGCTGGCGGGCCTGCTCGACATGCTGAAGCGCGATTTCCCGGAGATGTACCTCATCGTGGCACTGACCAACCTGTACGGCGACGTCGCGTTCCACGTACCGGGCGACATGGGCTACTACGACCTGCGGCCAGGGAATGAGGGACCTCACATCCTCAACCTCCACTGGTTCGACGAAGGGTACAAGCAGCACTACCTGCCGTTCGTGCAGCGGATCGCCAGCCGGTTCCGGGACGAGCCCGCCATCATGGCCTGGAACATCGGCAACGAGCTCAAGGCGGAGAGCGCGCCGGACCTGCTCATCCGGTTCAAGCACGCGATTGCGCGGGAGATTCGTCGGCTGGACCCGAACCACCTGATCACCACCGGCATGATCAGCACGCGTCACGCGCATATGGGCAGCGACCTCGCCAAGCGGCGGCAGCTCTACAGCAGCAGCGATATCGACTTCATCACGAACCATGCGTACCACATCGACGGCAATGACAGGCCCAGTCCCGAGGATGACAGTGACCTGCTGGTCGACATCCCGAAGCCGCTGCTCATCGAGGAGGCCGGCTTCAAATCGGTCGAGGACCGCACCGGCCTGTACGTAGCCGAGATGGATCGCCTCTTTGCACGAGGCGCGTCGGGCTACATGCCGTGGGGCTTCATGGCCGGCGGGGATAACCAGGATGGGGATCGGGATCTGGGCATCGACCGGATCTGGCACGGCGCGGACTGGGACAATCTCACGCGCGTATTCAGGGCGCGAGCCGACCAACTGGCTGGTGAAACCATCGACATCCCGCCGGCGACGGGCGATTTCGCCGTGGGACAGGCAGTGTTCGCGGCAGAAGGGGCGAGGCTGCGCCGGCCCGCGGGGCTCGACGGGAGCATCATCCACACCATGCCGGTGCGGACGCGCGTGACTGTGCAGGGCACGGCCGAGCGCCGCGATAACCTCAGATGGTGGCCGGTCCGTGTGCCGCTCGATGAAGGCCGCACGGAGGATGGCTGGATCGCGCAGACCGCGCCGAGCGGTGCGGTGCTGCTGAGCGCGGTGTGAGGCACTTCACAGTTGGAAAACTTCGAGCCAGGGATGCATGCAGGCTACCAGGAGGATTCTGTCATGACGAAATATCCGCCACTTATCCGTGGTCTATCGAGCCTCACGGGTGACGAGCTCGCCTCTGTACTGGCTCATCCTTCGCTGGAACTTCACCCGGAACTGCGCGCCTATTTCGGGCCAGAGCTCTATGCGCGTCTCCGCAGCCTCGCGTTGCGCTACGAAATCACGCGCCACGAGGCCGAAATGACGCTCAACGAGCCATCGCGAGCCCATGTCGTCATCGTGCCCGGCATGCTCGGTACCGAGCTACGCTCGGTAGACCGCGCGGGCAGCGATGAGTTGGTATGGCTTAACGCCCGCAACATGGTGGGTGGCGCATTGCTCCGCCTGAGCCTCACAGAGGATGGCCTGCAACAGGCCAATCCAAACTATGAGATCAAAGTGACGGGCGTGCTGATGCGTACGTATGCCGAATTGATACTGGCCCTGGCGCCTTACTTCGAGGTCCACACATTCCTGTATGATTGGCGCAAGAGCTTCCGGATCGCAGCGGACGACCTGGAGGTGTACTTCAGCCGGAATTTCCGGCCGGAGGACGTCGTACACCTGGTCGCGGATGCCGAGGGCGGGCTCGTCACCCGACTGCACCAGTCAAAATACCCGGCCTCATGGAAAAGCCGCCCGGGCAAGTTGATCCTGCTGGGCGCGCCATGCCTGGGCGCCATCTCGGGGGTCCAGTCGCTGGCCGGCCACCTCGCGATCACCTGGTGGACCGACATCATCGACCGGCAGCATAGCAGGACCGACCTGGTGTCGATGATCCACTCCTTCCCCAGCATCTATGAACTTCTCCCTTCGCCGAAATTCTTTCCCGAGTGGGAGGCCCTCTACGAGCCGAACACCTTCGGGCCGGAGATCAACCCCATGCTGCTCGCTAAGGCACGCGAGACGCGGAGGCTGCTGGACGAACGAGACGATGAACGCACCGCCAACACGATCTGTATCGCTGGGACCGGCCGGCCAACCCTGGAGAACGTCAGCCCGGAGCTGTTGCGTGCAGTGAGTGCCAAGCCCCGGTCAGAAAGGAACCTGGCCGAGGAGATCGCTACAATCTACGGCCCAATCGCCGAGCGAGGAGATAGCCGCGTTCCGCTCAGAACGGCCAACGGAGAGCAGCTCGGCATCGCCACATACTACACCGATGTCGGCCAGCATTCCCTGCTGGTGAGCAGACAGGTGCTCGAGGGGCTGCCTGAACTGCTGCGGGCCGAAGGCTGCGATCGGGACCGGATGGTAAGCCTGGGATTCCACCCAGATGTCGGATCACAACTTGAGAGCACATCGAGCAAGCTCTCGGTGGCCAATCAAAGTGCCCTCCTGACGAAGCGGTGGGAGGCACTGAGGCAGGAGCTGGACCGTTCTGCGCGCCGCATCGTGTCCACCAGCTGGGATCAATCGCACGGGCCGGAGCAGTTGGATAATGAGCGGGAGCTGGAAGATGTGCTGCTGAGAAACCTAGGCCCCAGTTCAATGCTGGCTGTCGAAACGCCGGAGAAAAGCGCGCGAGCGGAGTCGGACATCCCCTGCATCACCCTAGAGGTGCGCTATGGCGATATCGCCGCAGGCCTGGGCTCGTGGGCCGCGCAACCTCCGCCTGTGGATGCCATTGTAGTGACCAACCGGCTGGGCGAGGAACCCAAGGGTGCCCTGAAAGCTCTGGACAAGGCGGTCAGCAAGGCACTCGGGCAGGAAAACATCATCGCCCAACTCATCGAGCGCAACATCATCCGCAGCGAGTTGGCAGCCCTGTTCATGTTCCCGGATCCCAGGCCAGGCTTCGAAGGCGTCACCATCGTCATCGCGGGGAAAGGCCTTGGGGGCAGTTTTGGGCTGCCGGAGCTGAAGATCCTGTCGCGGGAGGTGACGTGGGCGCTCAGTCACATGGGCAAGAAGCACCTCGCCGTGGTCGCAGCCGGCCTTGGGCGCTCGGGCTACGAGGCCGAGCAAGTAATGGACTGCTGGATTCGCGGGGTCAAGAACGCGGTCTTGGGCCTGGATACCTGTTCCGGCGATGTCATGAACCTCACGTTCGTCGAACATGACGAACTCAAAGTCATAGAGCTGGACAAGGCGGCCCTCGCCATCAAAGATACCCTGAAGGGACGCATCAACCTGGCCTACACCCGCCTCGAAGTCGAGGAACTGGAAGTACTGGCCGAAGCAGCCAGGAAGCAGCTCGAGGCACAACTGAAGCAGGGCAAAACGGGCGATAGCCCCTTGGCCAGGATCGAGGCACTCCTCGGCAAGAGCAAGCCAGAAGTGGGAGACCTAATCCCCATCCGGCTCAACGTGGCGCTGCAGGGCTCAACCTACCGCATCAGCGCGTTGACAGGCAACGCCTCGGTGCCCGAACGTGAGATCACCGTCGACCAGAAGAAGGTGCTGGCTGTGAACAATAAGCTGGCAGCCAGCCACTCCTGGCGGGAGCAGATCGAACATGGCCGCCTTCTGGCAGGCCTGTTGCTGCCGGAGGATTTCCGAAGCCATCTGGTCTCTGCCGCGCCGATCGTGCTGACCCTCGATGCCACAACAGCACGCATCCACTGGGAACTGATGTGCCCAGCCGTGGGGAGCGATGAGGCAGGGCGCGACTGGTCCGGCGGACACGAGGAATCGGATGACCAGGTGCAGTTCCTGGGAATGGGCCGGGGCCTGACGCGGCAATTGCGGATGACCTGGGCTCCGAAGCCCGGTGTGCTGCCGCCCAAGCGCCGCATCCTGCGCGTACTAATCGTCGCGGATCCCGCGGTA
>CAZTMA010000072.1:0-14743 GCA_964614645.1 uncultured Anaerolineales bacterium | reverse complement strand
CACTCCCAGGCGCGCAGGCAGAGGGCGTCATCGTAGCCGATCTGTTCGAGCGTGTAAACCAAGTGTCGATTGAAGGCAATCGCGTCGAGGTAGTCCGCCTCATCGGGCCAGGCGAGGCTACCTCAACGGCTGTCCTGCTCGAGTTGATGAACCGCAGCTATGATGTGCTGCACTTCGCAGGGCATTGTATCTATGACCGCGAAGACCCCGTCAACTCCGGCTGGATCTTCAGCAACGGCGAACGGATGACCGCAGGAGACATCAGCCGGATCGACCGTGTACCGGCGTTTATCTTCTCGAACGCCTGCGAATCGGGTGTGACCCCGGACCGCTCGGAGAGCCGCTCCGACCTCCTGGCCCCGACGTTCGCCGAGTCTCTCTTCGCTCGCGGGGTCGCCAACTACATCTGCACCGCCTGGCCGGTCAGCGACCAGCCAGCCCTGCAATTTGCCCTGACCTTCTATGCCAACCTGCTGGGCCTGAAATACTGCGACGGCCGCGGGTCACGTACCAACCCGCGCAGCTACGATGGGAGCACGCCCCAACCGGCCCATATCGCGATGCTGGAGGCGCGCAAGGAGATCATCAAGCTGGACAGCCGCAGTTGGGGCGCCTACCAGCATTACGGCAGTCCCAACGCCCGCCTGTTCGCTTGAGCAATCCAACAGGCGGGCCAACAGAGACGGCCCGACGGCATAGCCCAACCGTGGGTGCTACATGCCGGAGCTAAATGCGCCGGGGAAGGAGGCCGTCGCGCAGGCCGGTGAGCAGGGTCTGCAGTTCGGCGAGCTCTGCCTCGCTTAGGACGGACCACGGACCGTAGAAGTAGGCATCGGTCGCCCGCTCGGCTTCCTCGCGGACGGTCCGGCCTTCTGCGGTCAGGTCAAGACCTTCTTCACCTGCGCTCACCCATCCCCGATGCACCAGTTCATCCACGGCCGCGGCGTAGTCGTCGCGCGTATAGCCCCGGTGCGCCAGCTTCGCAGCCAGCTCATCGACCGTACGGGCTGCGCCGCGCCAGAGCATCGTAAAGGCTTCCCACGCCTGCCCGCTGACCCCGTGTGGGCGCCAGGCTGCCAGGTGGGAGTCATCGCGGTAGGCGGCCAGGTCGCTGAGATGCTGGTCGAGACGCTCCACCACGGGCGCAGTGCGGCCGGGGTCGAGGTTGCGCTCGATCCGCAGCGACCACCGGGCCGGCGGCTCAGGCGCGGCCAGGCTCGCCTCGACCAGCCGCCGGAGCAGGCCGGCCAGGCGCAGGAGGTCTGCCTCCGGCAAGGGCCGCAGCGGGGCCATCACTGCGTAGGCCGACTCGATGAGCCGGCGCACGCCCGCGTGGCCCGCGGCGGTCAGGCGGTACTCCCCGGCATCGCCGGGCGCCAGCAGGCCCAGGCGCGCGCCCTGCGCCAGCGCGGCGGCCAGCTGGTCCGGCGACAGGTACGCGGCGCGCACGTGCAGGCTCGCCGCTGAAACGGGGTCAGGCTCGAAGACACGCGCGGCCATCAGCCAGCCATACCACTGACCGGCGGGGATGCCGAGCTCCTCCGCTGCGTGGTTGATGGCCGGCCCGTAGTGCACGGTGAGCGCCTCCAGCGCGTCCCAGGCCAGGGGCCACAGGTCAAGATCTGTCATGCTGCACCCTCCCTTGCGATGCGATGTTATGGAGGAGGTATTATCGCGCCGAATGTGGCTGAGGTCCCAAGCCGAGGCAGCCGGCGTAACGGAGGAGCGTTGGTGTGGCAACGTTGCGGCGTTGCTGTGGCAACGTTACGGCGTTGCAGTTGCAACGTTGCAGCGATCTGGCCGGCCCCGGGCGGCAGGTGCGGCCTGCGTACAGGTCGGCCTGCGCACAGGTCGCGCGCCCGGGGTCGAGCCTCTTTATAGCACATATGTTCGCATCTGTCAAATCAACCCCTGCCTGCGATCATCGACCTGCGCGAGATAGATGGCGGTCTTGTCCTCGTGAGACGAATAATAGCTGACCCACAGCCGGTCATCGTGCCAGGCCAGCCCGGCGTAGCTCGTGTCGCCGCCGGAGGGAAGGGCCAGGCACTCGGCAAGCGTGCCCGCGTGCGGATCGAGCCAGGCAAGGGCGGTGCGCGGGCGGCCATCGTACAGGCGCACTGCCGCGACCCATCGACCGTCTGGAAGGCGCAGCATGTGCGGGCCGCCGATCCGTACGGCGAGGTCCTGCCAGCGCCATGCGGTGTAGGGCGGCTCCGCACTGCCGAGCAGGCCGGTATGCGGCTCGCCGTCGCGGCGCAGCAGGCAGCGGGCAGTGTCACCCTCGAACACGAGCGTCGCTTCGTTGGGGAAGCCGGCCTCAAACAGAGTTGGGACCAGTGCCTCGAAGCGCCGGCCGTCGTCGCTATCATAGAGGCGGACGACGTGCCCGCCGCGCGTCGCGTAGGCCACACTGTATGCCCTTCCCCTATGCCAGGTGATGCGCCAGAGCCAGATGTCGGGGTCACCGATGGGGTGGGGTTCGCTCCAGGCGCGGCCGTCGCGCGAGAACCAGGCGAACGACCGGTGCGTGTGGCGGGAGGCGTCGTGCAGCGCGGCAGCGGCGTTGAGCATCAGCTCGCCGGCCGGGGTGACGCTGAGCTTTGCGTCGCGCAGGTCGGCATCATCGGATGTAAGCAGCGCGGCGGACTCCCACCTCGCGCCGTCATGGGAGGTGAGCACCCGGAGCGCGCCGTCCGGCGAGACATGGGCCGCGCCCTCCCGGAACGCGCAGAACCAGCGGCCCTGATAGCGCACCAGGTCCGTGAAGGCATTGTGGGGTGCGCGATCCCAGATGCGGTGTGCGGCAATGAGGCGCATTGTTTCCCTCGATGGATGATCGGAGCGTCTGATAAGACCCATCGATGCAAGGGCGAGGTGACCTCGCCCCTACAAGTGAGGCGGGCAGCCGGAGACTTACTCCTCGGCCGCCGCCTCCTCGTTGGCCGGCTCTGCACTGGCCGCGCCCGCGGCATCCCGCAGACGGCGCATCTCCGTCCTGATCTGGCTGATGCGTTCCGGCGGACCCATGAAGACCAGCTCGTCGC
The DNA here is from genome assembly GCA_964614645.1 of uncultured Anaerolineales bacterium. Taxonomy (GTDB): domain Bacteria; phylum Chloroflexota; class Anaerolineae; order CG2-30-64-16; family CG2-30-64-16; genus MWBF01. The sequence goes on along the minus strand of CAZTMA010000072.1, from coordinate 11,696 downwards.
CGGGCAGGATGAGCATATCACCGCCGGGGTTGGAGATGACCTCCCCGCCACGACGGATCGCCAGCAAGGTAATGTCGTACTTGCGCCGCAGGTCGATCTCCGCCAGCGTCTGACCGGCCAGACCGGAGCCTGCGGGGAGCCTCAGCCTGCGCACCTGCACGTCGCGCAGGTGTTCATCCAGCTCGGGAAACGACACCGATTCCAGCTCGTGTGTCTGGGGATCGTAGTGGCCGCGCAGCTCATCGATCAGGGTCCCGGCCCACAGCGGCGTACCCGTGAAGTAGGCGGCCCGCGCGATCATGTGCGCGGAGACCGGTGTGACGACGAGGATGAAAACGATGGCGGCAAGCGCCCGCGCGGTGATGGCAAATTCGCCGAAATAGACGGCCGCGGCCAGAAGGATGGAGCCGACTCCCAGCGTCGTGGCCTTCGATGTCGCAGACATCCGCAGGAAGATGTCCGGCTGGCGCACGAGGCCCACTGCGGCGAGGAACATGAACGTGGAGCCGATGACCAACAGGATGCCGCTGATAATCTCGCGCATGGTCAGGACCCTCTCTCCACATAACGGGCAAACGCCACCGTCCCCATAAATGAGAGCAGGGCCAGCACAATCACCAGGTCCAGGAGCACCGGCGCATCGGTTGCGATCGCGTAGACGGCCATGGCGCCCATCACCAGCGTCGCAATCAGGTCCAGAGCCACCACACGATCCGGCAGATTGGGGCCGCGCAAGAGGCGCACCACGGCCAGAAGCACCGACACTACCAACAACGGCAGCACCCAGTAGAGCGCCAGGGTCTGCAGAGTCATCGCAGCACCTCCAGGACCCGGCGCTCGATCTTGGTCTTGATTTCATCCCGGAACTTATCGGGCTCATCCCCCATGTACATGGTGTGCAGGTACATCACGCGGCGGTCGGCCGAGATATCCAGGCTCAGCGAGCCCGGCGTCATCGTAATCAGGTTGGACAGGACCAGGATCTCGAGATCGCTGCGCGCGTCCAGCGGAATGGCGACCACGCCCGGCTCCATCTTGCGTTTTACGCCGAGCACGTCGGAGGCGACCTCCAGGTTCGCCTTGATCAGCTCCACGAGGACGAAGAGCAGGAATCCGATGACCTGTCGCACCTTGACGAAGTAGCTCGATCCGGCTGTTCCGGCCGTATCGCCTGCCACGCGCCACAACAGCAGGTAGCTCAGCAGGAAGCCGATGGCGAAGTCGGTCGGCGTGAACTGGCCGGTCAACACCACCCAGATCAGCGCGAGCAGGACGTTCAGCAGGAACATCAGGCTAACCTCCGAGGACGGCCTCGATATACGAGGCCGGGTTCAGCAGTTGCTCGGCGGCGCGCATGGTCAACGCGATGACCGGCTCGGCGGCCAGCCCGATGATGAGCGTCAGCAGCGCCAGCACGACGATGGGCGCGAGCCGTGCCACAAGGCGTGCGCCGCGGAGGGACGGGTCATCGGCCGCAGGGGCCGTCTCTGCTGATTCCGGCGCGGGCTTCCAAAAGGCCTCCTCCCAGATCCTGACCATCGTGTAAAGGGTGAGCAGGCTGGCGACCAGGGCGACGGCCACGATGACGTACTGCTCCGCGGCCAGGGCCGCGCGCAGCAGCGTCAGCTTGCCCCAAAATCCCGACAGCGGCGGGATGCCGGCCAGCGAGAAGGCCGAGACCAGGAAGAGCACAGCTAACCCCGGAAGCTTCGCATAGAGCCCGCCCAGCCTCTTCAACTCATCGGTGCCGCCCAGACGCTCGACCACGCCGCTCAGCAGGAACAGGTTGGTCTTCACGATGATGTGATGCACGGTATAAAAGATCGTGCCGGCGAGGGCGAGCGGCGTGAAGAGCCCCAGGCCCATCAGCATGTACCCGATGTGGCTGATGAGGTTGAACGACAGAATGCGCCGGAAGCCCGTCTGGGCGACCGCACCCAACACGCCCGTCAGCATGGTCAGCCCCGCCAGGATCAGGATGATGGTATGGGTGTAGCCCACGTCCTGCACGAAGATCAGCGTAAAGACACGGATGAGTGCATAGACGCCCACCTTGGTGAGCAGGCCGGCGAAGACCGCCGCGACCGCCACGGGCGGCGTATGATATGAGGCGGGCAACCAGAAGAAGAGCGGGAACATGGCAGCCTTGATGCCGAACGACACCATGAACAGCATCGCCACGGTGGTGACCAGCCCCGGCTGCGTCACCAGGCCGATCCGCTGGGCGAGGTCGGCCATGTTCAGCGTGCCCGTGACGCTGTAGAGGATGCCGATGGCGGCGAGGAAGATCGCGGACGAGACGAGGTTGATCGTCACGTACTTGATGGCGCCCTCGAGCTGTGCGCGCTCGCCGCCCAGGGCCATCAGCACAAACGAGGCCACCAGCATGACCTCAAACCACACATACAGATTGAAGATATCGCCGGTCAGGAACGAGCCGCACACACCCATCAGGAGGATGTGCAGCAGCGTGTAGTACGCATGGCGCTCGCGGGCCTCGTCCATGCTCGCCAGCGAATAGATGGCTACTGCCAGGCCGATGAGTCCGGCCATGGTGAGCATGATCGCGCTGAACAGGTCCACGACCACCGTGATGCCGAACGGCGCAGGCCAACGGCCAATCTGGACCACCTGGATGCCGTCCCGCTCGACCCGCGCGAGCAGCAGCAACGTCGCGATAAACAGCGCGACTGCGCCCAGGACGCTCAGCAGACGCTGAGCCGGGCGCGAGCCGCGGGCCAGGATCGTGGCAATCGCGGTCAGCAGCGGGATGATGATGGGCAGGACGAGAAGTGCGTTCATCTGGCGTGAGGCTCCGTCTGGCTCATGCGCCGGGCCAGGGGGCGTCGGATGCATTCATACTGTTCAGGTCCTCCGTGCCGATGACACGGTAGGCCCGCTTGATCAGCACCACGGCAAAAGCCTGCACGCCAAAGCCGATGACGATGGCCGTCAGAATCAGCGCGGCCGGGACAGGGTCTGCGACCGGGCCGTTCGGAACGGTGGCGTCGGCAGGAATGAGCGGCGGCTGGCCGCGCACCAGCCGGCCCAGGGTGAAGATGAGCAGATTGCCGGCGTGAGCGAGCAGCGACAAACCGATGATGAGCTTGACGAGGCTGCGCCGGAGCATCACGTAGACGGCCGCGGCGAACAGCACCCCGATGACAATCGCCAACAGTATATCCATTCACTCCTCCGACAGAGCGAAAATCATCGTCAGGGTTACGCCGATGACCGTCACGTAGACGCCGATATCGAAAAACACCGGTGTGCCCGGCTTGCCCAACAGCGGCACCGGGTTGTCGCCCCACAGTGCGGTCAGAAAGGGCTCGCCGGTGAACAGGCCCAGGAAGCCGCTGCTCACCGCAATCAGCAGGCCGATGCCGATGAGCGTGCGGGGATCGATGCCGAGCAGGCGCCGGGCGCGGCCGATGCCGAACGCCAGCGTATAGAGCGCGAAAGCGGCTGCTGCGACGAGCCCGCCCACGAAGCCGCCGCCAGGCTCATTGTGCCCGCGCAGCATCGTGAAGACGGAGAAGAGCAGCAGCAGCGGCAGCAGGTAACGGATAGCCGTCGACAGAATAATCGATGTCATGGCAATCCTCCCTAACGCTCGCGCCGCAGAGACAACAGCGCGGCGACTCCGATGGCTGCGGCCGACAGGACCGTGATCTCGCCCATCGTGTCGAACCCTCTGAAATCCACCAGGATCACATTGACGATGTTGCGGCCCTTGCCAAGGGTCAGGCTGGTGGCGGTGAAGAACGCGGCCAGCTCCGACTCCAGCGGCGTCGCCGTCGCGATCAACACCAGGGCTGCCATGAAGATCCCGACAGTCCCGGCCAGTATCGCATCGCGGGTGCGCTCCGCACGGGTGGACAACTGGACGAAGCGCGGCAGACGGTAGAGCACCAGCACCATGACAAAGACCGTCAGGGTCTCCACCGCGAACTGCGTCATCGCCAGGTCCGGGGCGCTGAACAGGGCAAAGATCAGCGCCACGCCGTAGCCCACCGCGCCCAGGGCAGCGACCGCGGCCAGACGAGAGGTCGACCGCACAGCCATCACCGCGGCGGCGATAATCCAGACGGCCAGCAGCGCCTCGTACAGCCGGATGTTCACCGGCCTGTCGAGCGCGAAGTTCAGGCCGCCGCGGCTGACCAGGGTGTAACCGGCCAGGCCCACGGTCGTCGCGATGATGACGATGAGATAGTTGCTCAGATAGCCGCTCTGGAGCACGCGCGTCTGCACGCGGGCGAGGGCATCGACCCCGCCCAGGGTCCAGTCATACCAGCGTTCCGGCCCCCAGCGGCCCGCCGTGCGCACCGCGGCCCCGACCCAGGACACTGCGGGCAACCTGCCCCGCCGGAAGAATCCCACGCCTGCATACAGGGCCACACCCAGGGCGAGGGTCAACAGGCTCAAGCCCAGGACCGGCGTGACCCCGTGCCACAGCTTGAGCTCCGCAGCGATAGTCTCGGCCCGCACAGCGGAGGCGGCCGAACTCACCAGGGCGCTGGGCACGGCCCCCGGCAGCAGCCCACCCAGGAGGGCCAAACCACCCAGGACGACCGGGCCCAGCCACAAGCCCAGCGGCGCTTCGTGGGGCTTGCGGGGTGTGGCGGCCAGCCGTCCGGCGAACGGACGCAGGACGACGAGCCCGGCCACGGCCACCAGCAGGGCGTTGGTCGCCACGCCGGCCGCGGTCAGCCAGCCGGCGCCGCGCGGCGCGTGCAGGCTCGCCTCGTAGAGCAGCTCCTTGTTGACGAAGCCCAACAGGGGCGGCAGGCCGGCCATCGACAGCGCGGCCAGGCCCGCGGCAACGGCGGTGACCGGCATAACCCAGGCCAGGCCCCCCAGCCGGGTCACGTCGCGCGTACCGGTCTCGTGATCCACCGCGCCGGCGACCAGGAACAGCGCGCCCTTATACAGCGCGTGGACAAACAGAAACAGCATCGCAGCCTGCGCGGCCAGCGGCGTGCCCTGCCCCACCAGCAGCACGAGCGAACCGAGCGCGCTGACCGTCGAGTAAGCCAGGATGCGCTTGAAGTCGGTCTGCGCCACGGCTATTGCCGCGGCCACCAGCATCGTCACCAATCCGACGCCGGTCAGGAGCGTGTGCCAGATCTCCGTCCCACCCAACACCGGGCTGAACCGCGCCAGGAGATAGACGCCGGCCTTGACCATCGTCGCGGAGTGCAAGTAGGCGCTGACGGGGGTCGGGGCCTCCATGGCATTCGGCAGCCAGAAATGGAACGGCATCTGGGCCGACTTGGTAAAGGCGCCCAGCAGGATGAGCAAGAGGACCGGCACATAGAGGGGGTGGTTCCGGAGCGCGTCGCCGCTCGCGAGGAGGACCGGCAGGTCCAGGCTGCCGACGATCAACCCGATCAGCAGCAGGCCGGCCATCAGGTCCAGGCCCCCGCCATTGGTGACGAGCAGCGCCTGCCGGGCTGCCGCACGCGCCGGAAGCCGGTCGTGGTCCATGCCGATCAGCAAGTACGAGGTGACGCTGGTCAGCTCCCAGAACACGAACATCGTTATCAGGTTGCCGGCCAGCACCACGCCCAGCATCGAGGACATGAACATCAGGATCAGCGTGTAGAAGCGGGACAGCCGCGGCTGACCGGCCAGATAGGCCCCCGCGTAGATGACCACCAATGCACCGATGCCGCTGATGAGCAGGGCAAAGAGCAGGCTGAGACCATCCAGGTAGAACGAGAGGCTGACGCCGAGGCTGGGAACCCAGGGGTAGGAAATGACGAGCGGGCCGCCGTCGACTGCGGCGAAAGAGGCGGCGAACAAGACCGCTAGCCCGGCCGGCAGCAGGGCCAGGACCCATCCGGTGGCCCCGCGCAGGAGACGATACAGCCAGGGCGCGGCGGCTGCCAGCACGAAGCCGGCCAGGACTGCGATCACTACACTCATGTCATCTCACCACATCCATGGTTTGTCAGGTCCACGATACGCTTATCTGCCCGGTCCAGGCCGACTGTATACGTACACATCCAAACCGGCTAAAGCCTCGACTCCAATCCGCTGCATGGCAATCGGTGTGGAGCCCCTGGGCTGATCCGGTCACGACTTGTCTTCGTACAGCGACATGCCCTCGAGCAGGCTGTGCTGGAGGAGCACCAGGACCAAGAGCGGCGGAATCACGGAGATGACCGTGCCGGCCATGACGTAGTGCCACTCCACCGCCGCGTCGGTCGCGACGAGCGCCTTCAGGCCAATCTGCACGACACGGGTGGCGTCGGAGTTGGCGATGATGAGCGGCCACAGGTACTGGTTCCACATATAGATGAACTCGACCAGGAAGAGGGCCGCAATGTTGGTGCGCGAGAGCGGGATCACGATCGACCAGAGGAAGTGCAGCGGGCCTGCGCCGTCGATGCGCGCGGCATCGGCGAGGCTCGGCGGGATCGTCTGGTAGAGCTGCCGGAAGAGCAGCGTGCCGGTCGCGCTGGCAAGGAACGGGATGGTCAGCCCGGCGTAGGTATCGACCCAGCCCATCTGGTCCAGCAGCTCGAATGTGGGCACGATGCGCACGGGCACGGGCAGCATGTGAGTGAGCAGGATCAGGATGAAGACCGCGCCCCGGCCCGGGAACTGGAAGTAGACGAAGGCGAAACCGGCCAGGATGCTCAGGAAGATCTTGCCGACCGCCACCCCGACCGAGATGAGCGTGGTGTTGAGCAGCAGCCGGTCCATGTTGATGGTATCCCAGACGTAGCGGCTGTTGTCCACCAGGGAGCTGCCGGGCAGGAAGCGGGGCGGGAAGTCGTAGAACTGCGCGGGCACCTGGGTGGCCAGCAGGACCGCGTACAACATCGGGAACATGGTCAGCAGGACCGCAATAATCATCACCGCATGCGAGACGCCCGGCGCAAGGATGCGCTTGCGGATGGAATCCCACGACCGCTGCGACGGATGGTGGTCGCCGGCGGGAAGCTGCTTGCCGCGAGTCATGGCTGAACTGCTCATTGGTAGAACACCTTGCTGCCGGCATAGCGGAACTGCAGCGTGGTCAGCACCGCGACCATAATCAGCAGCAGCACCGACTGGGCGGAAGCGTAGCCCGTGTTCAGGCCGATAAACCCGTCGCGGTAGAGCTTGAACACCAGCAGGTCGGTCGCGCGGCCCGGCCCGCCCGACGTCGTGATATGCACGAGGCCGAAGCCCTCGAAGAACGCGTACAGCGTGTTCATCACGAAGAGGAAGAAGGTCGTGGGCGAGAGCAGCGGGAAGGCAATGCGCCAGAAGCGGCGCCACGGGCTAGCGCCGTCCACCTCTGCCGCCTCGAGCAGCTCGGTGGGCAGGCCGCGCAGTCCGGCCAGGAAGAAGATGATGTTATAGCCCAGCATCTTCCAGGTCGCGGCGACAGCGATGAAAATCAGCGCGTGGTCGGCGGAAGTGCGGAAGTTGAAGTCGATGCCGGTCACGCTGCGCAGGAGATGGCTGGCGAGGCCGAAGCTCGGCTCCAGCATCAGGGCCCAGATCAGGCCGGCGATGGACGGCGAAAGCGCGTAGGGCCAGATGAGCAGCGTGCGATAGAAGGCAAACCCGCGCAGCCGCTGGTTCGCCACGACCGCCACCAGGAGGCTGATCGCCAGTCCTGCGATGACCACGATCAACGAGAACTTGGCCGTGACCACGATCGAGTTGAGGTAGTCGGCATCGACGAAGAGCCGGGTGAAGTTCTGCATGCCGACGAAGATCCGGCGATCGCCCAGCGCGCTCACGCGATACAGGCTCAGCTGGATGCTCTGCACCGCGGGGATCACGAAGAAGACGAGGACAACGAGGACGCTCGGCGCCAGGAGCAGGTAGGGCAGGATGCGGTTGGGAAAACGTGTTTGCATAGGTTTTCCAGGCAGGGACGTGGCCCTGCAGAGACGCTCCGGCGGAACGGTCTCTGCAGGTGATGTGGCGTGCCGGTTGGCAGAGACGTCGCGGCGGGACGCCTCTACGGATATGGTGTGACTGTTACTGCTGCGGGTTCATCTGCGCGTAGTCGGCCAGCACCTGGTTGGTCTCGGTCTCGGCCTTGGTCAGGGCTTCCTTGACATCGACGAAGTTGACCACGGCCTCTTCGATGGCCGCGCCGGTGATGTCACGAATCTGGACGAAGTCGCCCAGGATGACGCCCGTGGCTGCCGGGGTGTCCTTGCCGCTCAGGATCTGGTTGAACGCGGTCGCGTGATTCGGCTCGGCCTCGAACCAGCCCTCTTCCTTCAGCATATCGTAGGCGGTCAGGCTGGTGGGGAAGTAGCCGGTCTCCTTGTGCCACTTGACGGACTGCTCAGGGGTGAAGGTGTACTTGAGGAACTCCCACGCGACCTTCTGCTGGGCCTCGGTGGCGCCCTTCATGATCCAGTTGCAGCCGCCGCCGATAACGCTGTTGCCGACGCCGTCGAAGCCGTCGAGCCGCGGCAGGTAGGCCGTCCCGACCTTGAACTCTGCGCCCTTGATGATGCCGCCCAGGCTGGAGGTGCTCTGGAAGAGCATGGGGAACTGGCCGGCCAGGAAGGGATCGTTGGCGCTGTATTCGCGGCCGCCGTAGACCAGCACGCCTTCCTGCGCCATGCGCTGCCACTCGGTCAGGAGCGCGACGCCGAAGTCGCTGTTGAAGAGGGCCTTGGTGGCAAGGGCCGCGCGGCCGTTGTCGTTATCTGCGTAGAGCTGGTCGTGGAGCGCGAACTCCTGCTCGAAAATCCAGGCAGGCCAGCCCATGGAGAACCCGCCCTCAGCGGCGCCGGCATCCATGATCTGCTTGCTGAAGGTCTCGACCTCCGCCCAAGTCGCGGGCGGCACCTCGGGGTCAAGCCCCGCGGCCTCGAACATGTCCTTGTTGTAGTAGAGCATGGCGGTCGAGCTGTTGAACGGCATGCAGGAGAGCTTGCCTTCGACCGAGTAGTACTTCATGATGGGCTGGACGACCTCGTCCCACTTCACCTCGCCCTGGTCGAGCGTGTAAACGGGGATGACGGCGCCGGAGTCGAGCATGGTGCGGGTGCCGACCTCGTAGACCTGCACGATGGTGGGCGGGCTGCCGGTCTTGTACGCAGCGAGGGCCTTGGTCAGGGTCTCGGCGTAGCTGCCGATGAGTTGGGGCTCGACCTTCATGTCGGGGTGCTCGGCGTTGAAGGACTCGGCCAGCTCGTTGATGACCTTCTCACGGCTGCCGCTCATCGCGTGCCAGAACGTGATGGACGTGACCTCGCCGGCCGGAGCTTCCTCTGCCGGAGCTGCTTCCTCGGCCGGCGCCGCTTCGGCGGGCGCCTCTTCAGGTGCGGCCTCCTCTGCAGGCGCTGCTTCGGCCGGGGCCGCTTCGGCGGGCGCCTGGGTCGGGGCCGCCGGTGCGACACATGCGCTGACGAGCATCGTCAGCACGGCAAACAGGGCAAACAGGGACCAAATCGTGTGTCTGCGGGACATCCTACTTCTCCTTCGAATCAGGGATGGCATCGGCCATGACTGCGGGCTGTGGGCATCGAACGGCCACAGCCGTTGTGGCTTGCGGAGCATGATACAGCAAGGTGTGCGAGACGGCAAGACGACGGATTGAAGATTGAAGATTGAAGATTACGGGTTGAAGGTTGAAGGTTGTAAGGTTGCGGCGTGCGGTCAGGTGTAGGTGAAATCACCAGATAGCCCGGCATAGCGGTTGCACGGTTGCACGGGTCCAGGGGAAAACGGTAACGCCTTTTTTTATTGGTTCAGTATCGTGAAGGGCCGCGCGCGACGCGGTCGTATCTGGCGGTTTCCGCCAGATACGACCGCCGGGGGTGCGAAGCTATCTGTTACTATTTACAGATAGCGTGTTCTGCTGTCGTGGCCGCGCCTGCCGGCGCCGTCTCGGGAATTTACCTCTGCGTGGACTGCCGCTGCTCCTGCTCAGCGGGTTCAGGAGGCTTGGCGCGCGGAGGCCGGCAGGCAGACAGGCAACCTGCTTTACCAACCCGTGACGATCCTGTTGTCCCACGGGCAACACCCCTGCTATCCCAGGAGCAGCACCCTGCTATCCCACGGGCAACACCCTGTTGCCCCACGGGCAACATAACTATACTCAATCAACAATACCCAAGTTGACCAGAGAGAGTGTATGGAACAGCGGGTCGCGTCCTGACCGGCGGTGGGCCGTCGTGCGCAGTCGCTGCACGCCCCCTCCCACGCCGCCCTCTTCATCGACATCGAGAACGGGGACTTCTACCCCGTCGCGAGCGGGCGTGTGTAGCCAGGCTTTGCCAAGATGGCCGCGCCGGGGCCGGCTGGGAGGCTCTATCTGGCATTAATGCCAGATAGATGGCCGGAGCGCAGGTCTATCTGGCATTTCTTCCAGATAGACCTGCATCCTCAGATCCGGCACCAAACAGGCGGAGTTCCGCATCCTCAGATGCGGAACAGCCCGCCTCCGCTGATTCCCATGATGCCGGATCGATGGCCGGAGCGCCGCGCTATCTGAGAGAACTCCCAGATAGACTCGCTACCTCCGGACCGTTTGGGCGCCGCCGTTACACGGTGAACGGGAAGGCTATCGGCATACTCCGGCGTGACGCCTGGGGGCCGGCCTGCGGCACCTGGTCGCGCCGCGCGTCCGGCCGGCTGACGCAGACGAGGTCCGTTGTAAAAATATAGCGTGTTCCATATACCTACTGGACCCGTGTAACCGCGCAACCGCTCGCCCGGCCCCGCGCACGCAGCAGCCGCCATCGACTGCACGCATCACGATGCTCGTGAGCGTGGCCGGCGTCCCGCTGGCCGTCTTCGTCCACGCCTGGCCATTCCAGTGCAAAATCGTATCTTCCGCGACCGCAGCTGAGGATGCGGTCGCCGTTCAGGATGCCTCCGCTGACGACGACATCTGGAATCCCTCGGACGAACGCGGGGCGAGGAGGTGAGCGCCCGTCCCACCCTCACGGCTGGGGCGGCGGGCCGCTTCCCGGGGGGATGGGCTCGCCATCCGGCACGGCACGGATGTCGGCGCAGGGCAGGTAGGCCGCCACATCGCTCCAGACATAGCCCGCGGCCTCGAACGTCGGGATGTCCCGGACCCAGCGCTTCTTGCCGTCCTCCAGCAGGTAGATGTGCGGACTCGCCTCGCACTTCAGCAGGATCGGGTCCGCTCGCTCGTAGACGAGGGCCTGGATGCTCTCGGGCAGGCCGGCGACGTCGGCGGGCTCACCCCGGAACAGGATGGGCGGGATCACCAGGCCGGCGACTGCCCAGACCAGGTAGAGGACGGCGCCCACGGAGAAGGCCCGGTGCACGGCTGCCAGCCAGTGCGCGCTGCCGGTGTGCTGCAGGCGGACCCGCAGTTGGCCGATGAGCAGGAGGACCAGGATGGCGATATTCGTGAGGTTCCAGCCGATGAAGAGCAAGCGGTTGGGGGTCAGGCGGCCGTTCGCGGTGCGGTAGAGGATCGCGGCCAGCGCGTAGAGGCTGACCAGCAGGGCCAGCGCAGCCAGCGCCACTACCCCTCGGCGCAGCCACGCCTGGCTGCGGTCGCTGAGCTCGGTTGCGGCGGCACCCGAGACTGCAGGCGTCGCGCCCATAATCAGGGCCACCACTGCAAAGAGCATGGCGTTGAAGATCAGCAGGACGTCGCGATTCTCGAACGGCTCGCGCCAGTTGAAGGGGATGAAGGCGAGGTAGACGAGCAGCACGCCGACCGTCAGCGGCAGCAGCAGGCGCAT
>CAZTMA010000071.1:17679-25215 GCA_964614645.1 uncultured Anaerolineales bacterium | reverse complement strand
CCGCCGACCATGTCCGCAAAAAGGGCTTTTTGCAGGGCGTACATTCGTGTATTCGGGGCGCGCCGCCAGGCGCATTCGCGTATTCGTGGATGGCTGCGCCCCGGATGTGGGCGGTGTAGAGACGCTCCACCGGAGCGTCTCTACGGTAGTGCTCCCGGCGTTAGCGGGTAATCAGAGGAAGATAGACGTTCGGTAAATCCACGTCCACGTACAGCGTGATCGTGGTCTCGGTCGTTGCACCGGCCGCGTCGGTGGCCGCCAGCGTGATCTGGTGGACGCCCGCGGCCAGTTCACCGGCGAGCACCTCTGCGCCTGTGCCGAGCGCGCCGTTGAGATTCGAGCGCCAGCTCAGGCGGCCTTCGGCCAGCGGCCCGTCCTCCAGGTCGGTCGCGAGGCCCTCCAGGACGACCGGCTGGCCCGCGGCGGCGTGCGCACCCGTCTTGGGGCTGCGGATGACGGCCAGCGGCGCGCTGTTCCCGACGGTGAACGTCCCGTCGGAGTCATCCTGCGTCGTCAGGAAGCCGTCATTGGCGATAACCCGTAGCCGGGCTGCGGTCGAGCCGGGCAGGCCGAGCGGGTCGGGCAGCGTGTAGCTGTTGCCGGTCTCGGCCAGCGCAACGAGGCGCCAGGTCTGGCCGTTGTCCGGGCTGTACTGCAGCGTGAAGTTCAGCGCGTCGCCGTCCGCATCGCCGGCCGACCAGCGCACCACGTCCCCGGCCCGCAGCTCGCCGCCGCCGTTGGGCGTGAGCAACTGGACCGCCGGCGCGTTGGCGCTGACGCGGCGCTCGGCCAGGACCGTCTCGCCCCGGCGCACCTGCACGGCCGCAACCCCCTGGGCCAGCGGGACCAGCTCCATGAAATGCTGCGTCGTGCCGTCGCCGTCATCGTTCGCGAGGAACAGCTCCTGTGCGTGGAGGACGCTGCCGTCTCCCGCGACCTGGACGAGCAGGTAGGCCGGGTCTGCGTCCAGCCCGAACGCGGCTGCGTAGCCCAACTTCTCGGCCGCGGCCGCGACGGTGTCTTCGCCCGGAGTGTCGGTCTGGAAGACGCCCGTCCACGTCACCGTGTCGTCGGTCAGGTCCAGCACGCCGCCGGCCAGCAGGTAGCGCATGGCCGCCTGCAGCGCGGCGAGCTGCGCCGGGTCGGCGTAGGCCAGCGGGTCAGCCATGACCGCCTGCTCGAACTGCTCCTGCGCGCCTGCGACCGCGGCCGAGAGGCACGGGATGAGGACGCCGTAGGTCGGCAGCAGCTTGCAGTACTCGTAGTCCGAGATCCAGCGCGGGCGCTGGTAGCCCATCAGCGGGAAGGCGCGGTTGGGCGAGGCCGCAGTGGGGTCGTTGCTCAAGACGGCCGGCGCGGCCAGCCCCCACAGGTTGTAGAGCACATCGAACCCGTACATGCCATCCACACCGGGGCCCGAGAGCCGGCAGTTGGGGAAGGGGAACGGATAGTTCGGGTCGGTGGAGCCGCCGTCGGACTCGTCGCCGCTGCAGTTCATGTGGCGCAGCCCCTTGTTGTGGCCCAGCTCGTGCGCCATCGTGTTGCCGCCGGTCAGGTACCAGTCGGGCCACCCGCTGTTCGAGTTGATCATCTTGGCCCACGAGTTGCGGCCCGGCCGGTTGCCCATGCCCAGCCCGCCGTCGGTGTTCAAGTCGGGGTGCACCATGCCCTGGTAATAGGTGACCGGGGCCGGGTCATTGGTGAACGCGTTGGCGAACTCCACCAGGCTGAGAATCATGGACCGGCCGCCATCGGTGGCCGGGTTGGGATTCACGAAGGGGATGGAGAACGCGTTGGGGAGATACCACCAGTTGATGCCCGACGTGGGATGGAACCGAATGACGTTGTCGAGCAGGTCCGTGAAGCTCGGGTTCGTGGCATAGTAGATGCGGGCCGGATTGTCCGTGTCGCCGCCGGGGTGCAGCTTGAGCGGCACCATGACCAGGTTCAGCTTGTTGCCCGGGTAAAAGAGCACGTTGCGCGTCAGCGTGTTGTTGCTCTCGTTGGTCTCCTGCACCGCGTTATTGTAATCCACCTCCACGCGCAGCTGGACGCTGCCGCTGCGCCAGTTCGAGGGCACGTAGAACCAGAAGCTGTCGTTCGTGTTGACGCGATCGCCGCCGTTCGAGCGCGCGGTGATGGGCTGGTTGTTTGCCAGCCGGGGCGAGCCGCTCAGCTCGACGCCGCTGCGGTACGCGCGCAGCCGGGCCCGCACGTTGGCGACCGTGCCGGTGTTGGTCTTGACGTACGCCCGCACAAGGGTGCGCCGGTCCGCCACGAGCGGGATGCTGTTCGCCAGGTCCTGGATGCCCTGCGTCACCTCGAGGCCCGTGATGCTCAGGTCCACCGTCGGCGCGGGCGTCCGCGTGGGGGTGCGCGTCGGGGTGCGGGTGGGCGTGCGGGTCGGCGTCCGGGTCGGCGTCCGCGTGGCGGTCGGAGTGCGCGTCGGCGTGGCCGTGACTCTGACTGTCGCGGTCGGCGTGCTGGTCGGCCTCGGCGTCAGGGTAAAGGTCGGCGTGTTGGTCGGCGTCCGGGTCGGGGTCGCAGTCGATCGCACATAGGGCGCGAAATGGAGGTCGTCGATGGATTCCGGCAGGTAGGTCTTGCCGTAATCGACGTGAATCTGCGCGATGTGGCCCGGCGCATGGTAGACGCCGATGAACATGGTGTGCGGCTCGGGCACGTAGGTCCGGCTGACCAGGCAGATGAAGTTGCCCTTCTCGTCGTAGGCGGTCAGCATGACCTCGAGGCGCTCGGACTCGCCGTTGCCGACCCACAGGCCGGCGTGCGTCTTGGGCGTATCGAAGGCGATGCGCATGGGGATGCCGTAGCTGTCGGCCGGTGCAACCGGCTCGTTGAGCGCGACGTTAGGCTGCGAGTGTGCCTTGTCCGGCTCCTTGCCGTAGGCGATCGCGCGGGCGGTGCGGCTGTCCTCGAACCGGACGCCGAACGCGGCGGCATAGGTGTTGCCGATCACCGTGCCGTTGGTGAGCTTGTCGAAATCGATGATGCCCGGCGCGGGGATTCGCCCGGGGTCCGTGAGCAGGGTACAGGCTGTCTGCGCGACGGGCGCAGCAGCGGCAGGTTGTGGCAGCACGACGGCTGCTGCAATGAGGAGCAGCAGCAGGGCACATGCCGTCAGGTTGCACAGACGGGGCATTGAGTTCTCCTTTGGTGCAAGATGGCGGACGTTACGGTGCGGCTGCTGGCAGGCAGGCCGCAAACAGGGCGCAACTATAGCATATGTCGAGTATAAATATCAATCTTCCTGAGCGGTGTCGTGTCTGCAATCCCTTTTACTTTCGCCGCTGCAATATGCTATACTACATCCACCGGTGGTTTCCCCAGGGCGATTCAAGAGGTATGTCTCTATGTGTTCATTCACGCAATCCATTTCCCCGTTTGTTTCCTCAACCAGCCGCAGGCTCTCGCCGCCGGTTGCAGGCGATGAAGCTACACAACGCAACGTCACCCGCATTTAGGGAGGCTGCACCATGGACACCAGGCTTCATCCTTTTCCAGAAGATATCCTCTCAGCGTGGCAGCGCAGCATCGATCTTGTCGTGCGCCTGACAGGTGCACGCGTGGGCCTCATTATGAGGATCAGCGGAGAAGATATCGAGGTCTTTGTTTCCAGCACGACCGAAAACAATCCGTATGTTGTCGGTGACAAAGAACGGCTTGTCGGCTCAGGTCTCTATTGCGAAGCGGTGATTGCCAGCCAGGCAATGCTTGCGGTTTCGGACGCCCTGAGTTCGGAGCGGTGGAAGAATAACCCGGACATCAAACACAATATGGTGTCTTATCTGGGTTTTCCCATCAGATCGGGTGACGGCCAGCCATTTGGGACCATTTGCCTGCTCGACGACAAAGCAAATGAGCACCATCGCGACGCTGTCGAACTCATAGAGAAGATGCGTGATCTGATTGAGAGCCATCTGAAGCTCAAGGAGACAGCAGAAGACCTGGAGAAACGGGTGCAGGAGCGCACGCGCGAGCTGCAGGTCGAGATTGCCGAGCGAACTGCGGCCCAGGAGGCGCTGCAGCGCAGCGAGGCCAGCCTGAAGGCGCGCGTCGCCGCGCGCACCGAAGCTTTGCGCGTCACCGAGGCGCGCTGGCAGAGCCTGCTGGCCCTCTCGCCCGACGCCATCAGCGTGGTAGACACCACCGGAAGGATCCTATACTGCAACGAGCAGTTTGCTTACCTCCACGGTTATGAGCGCACCACGGAGATCAGCGGGCGCCTGGCGATTGAGTTCACCACACCAGAGGAATATGAGCGGCTTTTCAGCGGGGTTGCCGCGCGCTTTGCCGCGGGTGAAGGCGTGGCCCGGAACATCGAAATCCAGGTGCACCGCCGCGATGGCACCGTGATCACGACTGAGTATGTTGTGGGCCAAGTCGCATGGCCGGATGTTCCGGGCGGGATGGCTTTTATATCAAACATCCGTGATATTACCGGCCGCAAAGCGCTGGAGGCCGAACTGGAACGGCACCGCCTGCAGCTGGAGGAGCTGGTGCAGGAGCGTACGCGCGAACTGCAAGCCGAAATTGCCGAGAGAGCCGCTGCGCAGGCTGCACTGCGCAACAGCGAGGCGAATCTGACCGCGGCCCAACGCCTGGCGCGGCTGGGGAGCTGGGACATGGACGTGGTCACAGGCGAGATGCGGTGGTCCGATGAGATGAGTCGCATCTTTCAATTGAGCTCTTCGGACCTCCTGCCAGCCGGGGCTGCCGCGTGGCAGGCCGTGCACCCGGAGGACGTCGATGCAATCCGGACCACCATCACGCGGCTGTACGAAACGGGGGAACGGTTCGATGCCACCTACCGCCTCATGTTTGGGGACGGGGAGGTCCGTGTCGTGCATGGTGAGGCCGAAGCGACCCTTGACGAGACTGGGCGACCTGTGCACGTGCATGGCATCGTGCAAGATATCACCGAACAGGAGCAGCTTAAGGCCGCACTGGCAAAACGCATCCAGGAACTATCGATCCTGCAGCAACTGGGTCACCTGGTTAGCTTCAACCGGCCGCTCGAGGAGACCGTGCGCATCTACCTCCAACGGCTCATCCAGTGTGCTGGCTTCGAGGCGGCCGACCTGTATCTCCGGCGCGGGGAACGCCTTGAACTGGCCGGGTCGTGCTCCAGTCTGTCCGGACTGCAGGAGCCGGCAATCTCTCTGGCCGTGGGCGAGGGCCTGTGCGGGCTGGCCGCAGAAAGCGGCCGGCCCGAATACAGCGGCAACATCCACCGGGACCTGCGTTGCAACCCGGCCCACCGTCATGGCGCCGGTGTGTATTCGCTCGCCGCACTCCCGCTACACAGCGGTGACTCGATCATCGGCATTTTAGCTGTGGGCTCGGCCGCGCCAGATGCGTTTGCGGGCCGGCATGACTTCCTGGAGATGCTCGCCGATCTCGTTGCCGGAAGACTACAGAACGCGCTGCTCTACCAGGAAACCCGGGAGCGAGCCGCAGGGCTGGAGGAGATCGTCGTCGAGCGGACCCGCGAGCTGCAGACGGAGCGGGATCGCACCCAGGCCGTCCTGGAAACGGTCGGCGAATCGGTCGTCGTCGCTGACCTGGAGGGCCGCGTGCTGTATGCCAACCCGGCGACCCTGCAACTCAACGGCGCCTCCAGGGATGAGATCCTGGGCCACCCCCTCTGGCACAACTGGTCGACGCAGATGTACGCGCAGGTCTGGCCGCCGGCGCAGACTGCGCTGGCCGGCGGCCGGTCATGGCGGGGTGATGTGCTCGGACTGCGCACGGATGGGACGACGTACGTCGCTGCACTGACGGCCACCCCGCTCTACGATGAGAGCGGCGAAACGGCTCAGTCGGGCAGCGTGTGGGTGCAGCGGGATATCACCTCGGTCAAAGAGGCCGAGCGGCTCAAAGACCGGTTCGTCTCCAACGTCTCGCACGAGTTGCGCACGCCGATCTCGGTCATCGGGCTCAGTTGTGATAACCTCGTCGCTTATGCAGACCGGCTCGCGGCCGAAGAGCGGCGCCAGATGTTCCAGGATATCCACGAACAGGCGCACGTGTTGAGCAGCCTGATCGAGGATATCCTGACGCTTTCGCAGATCGACGGCGGCCGGGCTCAGCGGCCGTGGCAGGAGCTTGACCTGGCGCGCCTGGTGGAGGAACAGGTCGAGCGGCAACGCCCGCTCGCTGAAGGACGTTCACAGCACCTCAGCGTTACTACCTGCCCATCCGTCAACGTGCTGGGCAATGCGGGACAAATCCAGCAGATCGTGCGCAATCTGCTGGACAACGCGATCAAGTACACGCATCCCGGCGGGGAGATTCACTGCATCTGTGAGACTCACTACGGCGTGCCGGTCGATGCCCTCCACAGGACACCGGGTGCACCGGACCTGTCGCCCAGGTCCTGGGCCGTAATCAGGATTGTGGACAACGGAATCGGGATCGCGCCGGTCGATTTCCCCTTCGTGTTCGAACGTTTCTACCGGGTGCAAAGTGAAGGGGAGGTCCCCGGCACGGGCCTGGGCCTGCCGATCGCCCGCGAACTGGCCTTGCTGCACGGCGGGTGGATCGCGGTCGCTTCCGCGCCTGGGGAGGGCAGCACATTTACGGTCTACCTGCCCCTGCACGAGGAGCAGGACGCCCGGCAGGATACGACACAGGAGCCTGAAGAATGACAGCGGTAATTTTGGTGGTTGAGGATCAGCCGGCCATGCAGCGGAACATGCACGTGGGGCTGACGATGGCGGGATACGAGGTCGTGGCCGCGGCCGACGGGGTGGAGGCGCTGACGGTGCTCGGCGCGCAGGCAGTGGACCTGATCCTGGCCGACGTGGCGATGCCGCGGATGAACGGCTACGAGCTGTACGAAGTGCTGCGGCGAAACCCGCAGTGGGCGCTGATCCCCTTCGTCTTCGTCTCGGCGCGTGCGCTGGACAGCGATGTGCGCTACGGCAAGCAATTGGGCGCAGACGACTATCTGGTCAAGCCCTTCCAACTCGAGGACCTGCTGGCCATCGTCGCGGGGCGGCTGCGCCGGGCACGCGAGCTCACACGGGCCATGTCGCAAACGGCAGGCCCTGCGTCATCGGCAACGGCTACCGAGGCTCCTCCACCCGTGACCCCGCCGGAGTATCTGGTGGCGGGACAGCTGCGCGTGAACCCCCGGCAGCACCGCGTCTGGCGGGACGGCGCGGAGGTAGAGCTGTCGCTGCGCGAGTTCAAGTTCCTCGAACACCTCGTCCGCCGCCCGGGACAGGCCGTGTCGCTGGTGGAGCTGTGCCGGGTCACGCATGACCTGCAGACGACTGCTGTCGATGCGGGCAACTTGCTCTATCCCCTGGTGCGCTCGCTGCGCCGCCGGCTGGGCTACAAGGCCGGCGAGATGGGGTGCATCGAGTCCGTGCGCGGCGTCGGCTACCGGTTGGGCGTCGAGGAAAAGCCGGACTAACGTTCACCTGCTGAAGCCTCACGCAAAGACGCAAAGAACGCTAAGAAGACATATTCGGCAACCGCAGCGCAAAAAGATAATTCGTGCATGCATGT
>CAZTMA010000071.1:0-17669 GCA_964614645.1 uncultured Anaerolineales bacterium | reverse complement strand
AGGGGTCCCTGCGGGGAGGGGTCCCTGCGGGGAGGGGCACGCCGAGGCGGAAAAAGATAAATCACACATCGTTGTCCGGCACAGCGCGTTGCCATTTTTGCAGGAATTCTCCAGAAACCTCACGGGTATCCTTCATTTACTTGCCCCACCGTCCACCCTATACTGTCTAGTGCTGTGAAGAAGGCTCTCGTCGCCCCTCAGGTCCTCCGGGCCGGAAGGGGCGTCTCCCGCGCAATATTCAACCACCACAGCCGCATTCAGCCAAGAAGCCAGGTCAACCATGGGACGACGCCCCAGCGTTCTGGTCATCGAGTCGCAGCCGAACACGCGCACCCTCCTGGAGATGACGCTCAGCCATGAAGGGCTGCGGGTCTACTCGGCAGTTAACCTGGACAGCGCGCTGTTGCAGCTGCGCATCCTGAAGCCGGATCTGATTATCGTCGGCCTGGACCACCAGGCCACTCAGCAGAACGGAACTGCCGGTAAGATTCGAGAGCTATCCCGGTCACCACTGCTGGCTTTGGGCGGGGAATGCGGGGCATCGCTCGGGCCAGAGTTCGCCGATGTTGTTCCCTATCCGATCAATGCGGGCCAGCTCTGCAGCAAGGTAGCCCGATTATTGGGCTGCTCATGCCAGCGCACCTGAGCCTGGGGCCCTTCGATGCCCTATTTCGATGCAATCGCCGCGCTACACTATGGGGAGTACAAGCATGAACCACCCAGTCGCAAATCGTAGTCTGACCCCTGGTCAAACCAGGCGTCGTCTTGCCCTGGTCAGCATTGCGACGATCCTGTCGCTGCTCCTGAGCATGTTCCCGCAGGTGGCAGGGCTGCCGATGCCCGCGGCCAGCGCACATAACCTGCAGACCCGCATGGTCTACATGTTCATGGACCCGGCGACCCAGCAGATGCTGGATGACCGGATGGCCGCGCCCAGCTGGACCCCGCCGGACCCGCTCTTGCAGGCGGGCGACGAGCTGGGCATCATCATCAAGGTTATTCCCCGCGACGGCACCACGACCGGCGTCGGCGGGCACGTGGACTTCTACGTGCCGAACGGCCTGCAGGTAATGGATGCCGCATACCTGGTCCCTGACGGGACGGGCGGCTATTTGCAGACGGCCATGAAAGGCCAGTCACCCATTGCCATTGGCGCGGGGCCGATCGGCGCAAAGGCGACCACCCAGCTCATCGGCTGGGGTGCACTGCTCGATTCGCCCAACGGCATTCTGAACGATGTCGCACCCGTCGTCTCGGCGACTGGCCTCCACCGCGGCACCATCGCGGGCGTGTATGGCGACACGGGCATCTTCTATTCCACGGATCCCGACACCGCGTACGGCAGCTGGCAGACCTTCACCGGCGATTCGGTCGGTGCATGCGGCTCGCTGGCCTACAACCCATCGGTGACGGGCAAGACGCTGGTCAATAACAGCGGTGACACCGTCGTGCCCTGCAACAAGTGGGACGCCGAACAACTGATGGCCTGGAGCGCAAAGGGCGGCACCTTCGGCGCGACTGCGCCGATTGTGGACTATGCCGACGGCCGCGGCAACGCGCCGTGGGGGTTTGCGTCCGGCGTGGCCGGTCCGCAGAGCGGCTATGCCTGGATGTTCGACTGGGACGAATGGAACGGCAGCGGCAAGGCCGCGACCGACATGCAGAACGCCATGGACACGATGGGCCCGTGGCAGCGCCTCCAGTACCCCGGCAGCCGCATTTCGCTGGACCAACCGGGCCTCATCAGCTCGGTCCTGGGTTACGCCAGCGTCGATGCCAGCCACCTGGGTGTAGCCGTAAGCACCCTGCCCGCCACGGTTTCGCAGACCGACGCCACCAGCCCGAAGGTCATCCGGTGGGCGGTTGGGCAGTTGACGTCGTTCCGGCCCGAGTACGTCTGGGTGAAGGTCAAGGTCAATAGCGCCGCGGAGATCACGAACGCCACCGGCTGCCCTGTCTTCAAGGGCGACACGTTCGGCGGCGACGCGGGCGGCACGGACAACGGCAAGGATCACCTGTGGCGCTACTACGAGCCGACCGAGACAACCTGGAACGGCTGTCTGGCAGTCGGCAAGCCCGCGACGCGCGAGTTCGTCAAGGTCGGCGACACCTTCCAGTACAAAATCAAGGTCTACAACCTGCAGAACTTCGCCGTGACCAACGTGAAGGTCACGGACACCCTGCCGAGCGGCGTCACGTTCGTCAGTGCAGTGCCTGCGCAGAACACCGGTCCCAACCCGCTCTTCTGGAACGCCGGTACGCTGTTGCCGGGCCAGAAGTTCGAGGCGACCGTCACTGTCAAGGCCAGCGGCACCGGCTACCTCGACAACTCGGTGACGGTCACCTCAGACCAGCTTCCGCCGCAGACCATCACGGAGACAACCGTCTCCGGCGCGTATCCATACCTCGTGCCGACCAAGTCGGTCACGCCGACCGCAGTAGCACCCGGCGCCACCGTGGAGTACACCATCCTGGTGTCCAACGTGGGCACCGGCGCAACCGGTACACCCGTGCTGGTGGAGGAGTTCCTGCCCGCGGGCTTCACCTATGACCCGACCTTCACGCCCGTCGTGACGGTCAACGGCGCGAACATCACCACGACGACGGTCAACGCGACCAACCCCAGTGCGCCGACCTTCTCGGTGCCTGCGGCCATCAACGGCGGCAGCCAGCTCACCATCAAGTTCAAGGTCAAGGTTGCGAGCACGGCGGCGGCCGGGGAATACTGCAACACCTACCGCGTGACACAGAACGGCGTGCCCATCACGACCGGCTCCGAGGCATGCGTGACGGTCGCGGGCGGGCAGATCGGCGACACGGTCTGGCGCGACTGGGATGGCGACGGGATGCAGGATGCGGGCGAAGAAGGCCTCTCAGGCATCCCGGTCAACCTGTACGCGTCGGATGGTACGACCCTGTTGGGGACCACCACGACCGATGTCAACGGCTACTATCTCTTCGCCGGGTTGGTGCCGGGAACTTACGTGGTCAAGGTCAACGACGGGACCACGCCCGCGGGCTACTCGCCGACCGGCGACCCTGACGCGACCCTCGACAACATGCACACGGTCACGCTGGCCTTGAACCAGCAGTACCTGACTGCCGACTTTGGCTATCAGCCGACCGGCACCGCCAGCATCGGCGACCTGGTCTTCGAGGACAAGGGCAGCGACGGCTCCTATGACAGCGGCCTGGGCGACCTGCCCATCAGCGGCATCACGGTCAACCTCTACGAGGACACGAACGGCAACGGCGTCATCGACGCGGGCGTGGATGCGTTTGTGGCGACAACGACGACCGATGTCAACGGCATCTACGGCTTCCCGAATCTCGCGACGGGCTTCGACTACATCGTGGATGTGGACCAGACGGGCATCGACGCGTACTTCGCCACGACCGGCTGGGCGCTCACCACGCCGGCAGAGCCTTACCATGTCGACAACCTGTCCGGCGCGTATTTGACCGCGGACTTCGGCTATTACAAGCTGGTGCCCGGCGCGCTGGGCGACCAGGTCTTCATCGACGAGAACGGGAACGGCACGTACGAGGCCGGCACCGACCAGCCGCTGGCCGACATCACGGTCAGCCTGTACCGCGACACCAACGCGAACGGCATCCTGGATGCGGGCGAACCGCTGCTGCAGACGGATGTCAGCGACAGCCTGGGCGTCTACGGCTTCGAGAACATCCCGGCGGGCGACTACATCGTCGTGGTGGACAGCGCAGACCCGGATGTGCCCGGCGGGTTGTACCCGATCAAGGGGCAGTACGCCACGAACCTGACTTCGGGTGAGACGGACAACACGCTGGACTTCCCCTTCGCGCAACTGGTGCAGAAGTCGGTGACGCCGACCGTTGCGGCGCCGGGCGACACATTGAACTATACCATCAACGTGAACTATCCGGGCGCGACCGCGCTGCAGAACGTGGTGATGACCGACACCGTGCCTGCGGGCACGACCTTCGTCAGCGCCAATGCGGGCGGCACGCTCAGCGTGGACGGCAAAACGATCACCTGGGACCTGGGTAGCGGCGACGCGGGCCATCCCGGTGTTACCTCGCCGGAGGGTACGGCAATCTGCTATGCCACGAAGACGTACGTGGCGGCAGCCGACACCTACGTCTCGATCGGTGCGCCCACCATCAACTACGGCACAACTACAGAGTTCTTTACCCGGCCGGCGAATGCGACCTCCATCAAGCACAGCCTGCTCTATTTTGACCTGGCTGCGGACCCGCTCCCGCCAAGTGCGGACATCATCAAGGCCGATCTGAGCCTGTACGTGACGAGCGCGCGCGCCGGCCATATTGACGAGCTTCACCGGATGCTCACCCCATGGACCGAGGGCACTGTCAGCGGCCTGGTAGACGTGAACGGTGCAAGCTGGAACGATTCCGATGGTACAAGCGGCCCGGGCGATTGGGCGGCGGGCACATTCAGCATCAGTGACTACCATCCAGGGGTGCTGGGCAACATCGTGCCCGCGACCACGGGTTTCAAAATCGTCAATATCACCAACGTAGTCAAGGATTGGGCCCTAAACGGTGTCCCCAACTACGGTTTTGCCTTGATATCCACGGGGACCGATGACCGGGATATCAAGTATGCGTCGGCGGAGAATACCACGACCGCTAACCGCCCCACACTAGTCGTGGGTTACTACTATGAGTCCACCACGACCTGTAGCGGCACGGACGTGGTCCTCCCCTCCGTGGCGGATACCTACATCCAGAAGGACAAGCAGACGACCACGGCCGGCACAGCGACCACCATGTTCATCAATCCGGCCAACAACGATACTGGCACGGCCACCAACCACAGCCTGGTGCGGTTCGACCTGGCATCGATCCCGCCAGGAGCGACCATCAGCAGCGCAACGTTGAAGCCCACCGTCACTACGGCGCGCACAAATAACACGACCAGTGTCCACCGCATGATCACACCGTGGACCGAGCTCGGCGCGAGTTGGGGTGACTCCAACGGCGCTACGGCAGGCGACTGGGCCGCGGGCATCTTCGGCAGTGGCGACTACAGCGCGACCTCCCTGGGAACCATCACCAACACGCCCACCGGCCAGAAGAGCGTGGTTGTGACCGGTGCGGTCAATGACTGGGTGAACAACGGTGTGGCGAACCAGGGCTTCCTGTTGCGCGCGACCGGCACTGACAACGGTGATGCGAAGTACGCCACGCGCGAAGATGCGACTGTCGCCCGCCGCCCCGTGCTCACGGTCTCGTGGAGCGCCACACCTTCCACCAATCCGCAGACCTTCACCACGCTGAAGGCCGAGCCGCTCTATCGTAACGGGGCCGGGCAGGTCAAGGTCACGATGACCGTGGCGGTAGCGTCCGGCACCATCACCGGCGTGACGCCTCCCGCGACCTTGGATGTGAACGCCAACGGCCCGACAGTCACGCTCTCCAGTGGCCCGACGCCGGCAGGGCCGGTGGATATCACCTCAACCAGCCCCGCGACCTTCGTCTATGTCTACGACGTGACGCCCGGTGCGCTGCCCGGCACAGTCCGGTGGACGGGGCTGCCGAGCCAGCCAACCGGCACCTTCGCCACGGCTTTGTCCGAGACCATTATCGTCGCGCCGCCGCTGACCTTCCAGGCGACGGTGGACATGGGGACGACGCTCGGTTCGGTCAAGAACCTGGCCACCTTCTCATCGCGCGAGAGCGGGGAGAAGGTGTCTCCCGACCTGTGCTACCTGGTGGCCGACGGCAGCGACGGCTCTACGGTTGATCAGCTAGCCAGCATGGACCCGAGCACGGGCGACTATGTAGATATCAGCAAGGACAATACACCCACCGGCACAGGCACCTACAACGTGGAAGGCCTGACCTGGACGCCGGACGGCACGAAGCTGTTGGCTGTCGAGAACGGCAACCTGGTCTCCCTGGATCCAGGCAGTGGTTTGTACACCATCATCGGCCCGGTCGGCGCGATCCAGGGCTCGATCGGCGGCACGCCGACCACGATCTGGACGCCGGACGTCGATTCGCTGGCCTTCGACCCGGCGACCGGCATCCTGTATGCCGTCGCGCGTCGCGAGGACTCACCCATCACAAACGGCAATCTCTTGCTGGATGTGCTGTTCCAGATCAACCCGGCGACGGGGTTGCGCGTGGCCAACGCGTTCGGCTCAGGGTTGGACTACGTTACCATCAATACTGCATCTCTGGCCACGTCGCTCTACGACATCGATGGGATCACATTCGATCCGGCCTCCGGCGTGCTATATGGTATTGCCAACGATCCGATTGCGAATATCGGCCTCGGGGACCGGCTCGTTATCATCAACAAGACCACCGGTGCGGTGACGGATATCGGACCGTTTGCTCAGGTGCTGGAATCCGGCACGACCATCATCACCGATATGGAAGGGCTGTCGTACCTTGCGGGCGTTGGGATCATCGGCACCACGGGCGACTCCATCGCCGCCACCGGTGAACGCAACGCACTATGGGTCATGCAGCCGTTGGCGGTCGCCGGGCAGGTCGAGGTCGAACTCATCACCGACATCCCGGCCTCGACCTACATCGACTGGGAGGCCGTAGCGTGTAAGGTGGGCCCCACGGAGCTCGGCGCGTACATCGTGCCGCCCACCGACAGCAACCAGGCCGTGACCGCGCTCAAGGCCAGCATCGGCGACTTCGTGTGGGCGGACCTGGATGGCGCGGGCGACCAGGACGCGGGCGAGCCCGGCCTCGCGGGCGTCACGGTCAAGCTGTACGACAGCACCGGCACGACGCTGCTGGCGACGACGATCACGGATGCGACCGGCGCATACCACTTCTACGACCTGGATGCGGGCACGTACAAGGTCACCTATGACCTGAGCAGCGCGCCGGCCGACTATCAGCCGACGACAGCGCCCATGCTGACTGTGACTGTGGCAACCAGCGACCAGTACACCGCGGCAGACTTCGGCCTCGAGCCGCCGGGCACGGCCTCCATCGGCGACACGGTGTGGCTCGACGCGAACGAGAATGGCTTGTTAGATGTGGACGAGGACGGGCTGGCGGGCGTCACGGTCCGGCTGTACGTGGACCTGGACGACGACGGCGTGCTCGACCCGACCGACGTGCTGGTGGAAGCGACGGTCACGGATGCGGATGGGCTGTACCAGTTCACCGGCCTGCAGGACGGCAAGTATCTCGTGCAGGTGGACACATCCAGCCCGGTCACTTCGCCCTACGACGGGACGACCACCATCGCCGCGAGCATGGACCTTGTCAGCGGGGCGAACCCGAAGCCAGTGACGCTGGCCGTGGGACAGAGCTACACGGATGCCGACTTCGGCTACAACTGGGGCGGCTCCATCGGCGACCTGGTGTGGTGGGACGACAACCGCAATGGCATCCGCGACGGCGGCGAGGCCGCAATCCCGAACGCTGCCGTGCTGCTCTACTACGACGCGGACAACGACGGCATCCTGAATCCGGTCGCGGGCGACTACCAGATCGGCTTCGCCATGACCGATGCCAACGGCGCCTACCTGCTCGACAACCTGCCGCCCGGCAACTACCTGGTCGACGTCTACGAGGACAGCATCACGACGGACGGCGTGCGCAACATCGTGCCGACGACCGCGGACGTGCGCGAGGTGGACCTGGCCGCAAACCAGGACATCACCTGGGCGGACTTCGGCTACTTCGTGGGCGCGCAGGTGCAGGGCAACGTCTATTGGGATGAAGATCGCAACCAGATCTTCGACGAGGCCGAGACCGGCCTGACCCCGGTCACGGTGACCCTGACCGGCACGGATATGTTCGGCAACCCGGTCACCGCCACCACGACGACGGATGCGGACGGCCACTTCCGGTTCATCGTGCCGGAAGGGAACTACACCCTGACCTACGACACGGCGCAGACGACGGCCATGGGCTATCCGGAAGCCACGACGCCGACCAGCTTCGACTTCCACGCCTACCCCGGCGAGGACTGGCACCCGACCTTCGACTTCGGCGTGGACAACGCAGGCAAGGTCGGCGACCTGGTCTGGAACGACGCGGACGGCGATGGTGTCCACGATCCCGTCGAGCCCGGTATCGGCGGCGTCACGGTGACGCTGTACCAGGACACGAACAACGACGGCATCTACTCCATCGGCGACAAGTTCATGGCCGCGACGGCCACGGACCCGAACGGCGCGTACCTGTTCACGGGCCTGGCCGACGGGACCTACTTCGCCATCGTCGACCCCACGACCGTGCCCACGGGCTACACCCAGACCGGTGACCCCGAGCTCAACAACGATAACCGGGGCACCGCGGTGGTGAGCAGTGGGGGCAGCGTCCTGACGATGGACTTCGGCTACAAGCCGCCGGCCACGGCGCATGTGGTCAGCGGCACGGTCTGGAACGACGATGACGGTAACGGTGTGATCACCGGAGGCGAAGGGCTGATCCCGAACGCAACCGTCTGCCTGTACGACAGCACCGGTACGGTCGAGTTGACCTGCACGACGACGGACACGAACGGATACTACGTCTTCCCCGGCGTGGCTGACGGCAGCTACATCGTCAAGGTGGATCCGACGACCCTGCCGAGCCTGGCCTTTACCCCAACCTATGACCCGACCATGCCGCTGGACAACCAGACGCCGGTCACGGTCAGCGGCGCGGATGTGACGAACCAAAACTTCGGTTACCGGGAGATCCTCGGCAGCATTAGCGGCACGGTGTGCGAGGGCGACGGCGATGGCCTGTGCGAGCCGGGCGAATCCGGGCTGACCCCGGTAACGGTCACGCTCATCTGGGCCGGGCCGGATGGCATCATGGGCACGACCGATGATGTCAGCATGCCGACCACGACCGACGCCAACGGCAACTACAGCTTCCCGGACCTGGTGCCGGGGCTGTATCAGATCATCGAGACGAACCCGCTGAACTATGTCAGCCTGGCCGACGCGGACGGCGGCAACCCGGACAGCATCAGCCTCTACCTGCCGCTGGGCCTGGTCCTCAACGACATGGACTTCGAGGATGAGCTGGTCGACATCGGCTACATCGGCGACAAGGTGTGGTGGGACATCGACAACGACGGCATCCAGGACGCAGGGGAACCGGGCATCCCGGGCGTGACGGTCGAGTTGTACAAGAGCGGCAACCCGACGACTCCTTACAAGACGATGACGACTGATGCCACCGGTAAGTACGAGTTCACTGCCCTGGCGGCGGACGACTACATCGTGCGTATCAAGTCTACGGAGTTCGATCCGGGCGGGACGCTGGAGAACTGGGCGGCCAGCCCGGTGGATCAGACGACCGATGACCTGGATTCGGACGGTCACCCGACCACCCACGACTCGGCGGTCACGATCGGCGCGGGCCAGGGAACGGCGGACGTCGACTTCGGCTTCAGCATCACGTCCAGCTACACGGTCACCAAGGCGCTGACCAGCCTGAATCCGTCGCGGCTGGGCGATGAAATCACTTTCAGCATCACGATCGTCAACACCGGCGACACGTGGATCACGACGCTGCCGCTGCAAGACACCTACAACAACGCCTACCTCACCTACGGCTTCGGCGGCACGTTCGCCACGCCCGACACGGTGGACCATGTCAACGACGGCGTGCTGGACTGGACCGACCTGACGGCTGCGGCGCCCTACGGGTTCGGCGCCGACATCGCCCCCGGCGAGACGAAGGTCGTGCAGATCAGTTTCACGGCCCGGGCCGACACGAGCGCGCTGCCCGGCAGCGAGGTCGTGAACAGCGTCACTGTGACGGACGCGGTGGCTGACCCGGACGGGCCGGCCGGCCCGCTGCCGCCGCTGGCGCCGCTGACACCGCAGACCGGGGAAGCTCCGGTCAGCATCTACACGCCGACCGGCCTCGTGCTCGAATGGTTCGATGCGGCCATGACGGATGGCGCGATGCTGGTGAACTGGCGCACGGCGAGCGAGGCCGAGGTCATCGGCTTCAACGTGCTGCGCCGGGCGGAGGCCGAGGCCACGTTCGCGTCGGCCAACGCGGAGCTGATCCTGGCCCAGTTCGCGGGGCAGGAAAGCGGCGGGGTGTACACGCTCCAGGACGCCGGACTGGCGTCCGGGACCTACATCTATCGACTGGAAGGCATCCGGCTGGACGGCAGCGCCGATGTGTTCGGCGAAGTGACCGTGACCGTGCCGTAAGGCACGCCGGCCGAGTGGAACGCGGACAGATGCAAGACCTGCCCCGACGAACTTGCGGAACGGAAGGGCAGGCCTTGCACCACCCCCCTGAACACAAGGAGGCAAACGGCATCATAACACAAATGCAGCACCGATGGCAGCCGGCGGGATCGCCACGTCAGGCCGGCTCATAACGTAACCTATCGAGACTAACTCACACTCGCTCCCTGGAGGAGACGTACAGATGAAATCCATGAAGATATCTCAATCCCTGCACAAGCTCATGGCCGTCGCCGGCCTGGTGCTTGTGCTGCTGCTGGCGCTCACCGGCATGGCCGTTGCAGCGCCTGAGGCGCCCTATCACAGCGTCGCCCAGGTCGCGCTGATCGACCGGCCCGCGGCCCCCAGCGCGCCGATGGGCAAGTCGACTATCGGCGACTACGTGTGGTGGGACACCAATGCCAACGGCGACCAGGATCTGGGCGAAGTCGGCATTGACGGCGTCATCGTCAACCTGTACCAGGATGTGAATAAGAACGGCGTCATTGATCCGGGTGTAGATGACGTGCCGGGCATCACGCTTTTCACGATGACCACGGGCGATGATCCGGATACGGCCGGCACGCAGCAGGGCTGGTACGCGTTCGACGTCACCGCGGCGGGCAACCAGTACATCGTCGAGATCGATCCGGCCAACTTCGACCCCGGCGGCGCGCTGGAGAACTATGTGCTGACAAGCACGGTAAGCTATCCGGACGCGTGGGTGGTGCCGCTGCCTGGCCTGATCGAGACCTATCTTGATGCGGACTTCGGCTATGGCCTGGCCGCGCTGAACGTGGTGAAGTCGTCGACGACGACGCAGATCACGGCAGCAGGGCAGGTGGTGCCCTACACGTTCGTGGTGACGAACGAAGGCAACGTGACGTTGACGGACGTGACGGTGACGGATGCGCAGTGTGATGCACCCGGGCCGGTCTACGTGTCGGGCGACGCGAACAACGACGGCGAGCTGCAGGTCGACGAGACGTGGACGTACACGTGCGACCACACCGTGACGCAGGCGGAGATCGACAGCCAGGGCGATGGCGACGGCGACCTGGACAACACGGTGACGGCGGACTCGAACGAGTCGGGGCCGGACACGGATGACCACTTCATCCCGATCCTCTACAACCCGTTGCTGGCGGTAGCCAAGTCGTCGACGACGACGCAGATCACGACGGCGGGGCAGGTGGTGCCCTACACGTTCGTGGTGACGAACGAAGGCAACGTGACGCTGACGGGCGTGACGGTGACGGATGCGCAGTGTGATGCACCCGGGCCGGTCTACGTGTCGGGCGACGCGAACAACGACGGCGAGCTGCAGGTCGACGAGACGTGGACGTACACGTGCGACCACACCGTGACGCAGGCGGAGATCGACAGCCAGGGCGATGGCGACGGCGACCTGGACAACACGGTGACGGCGGACTCGAACGAGTCGGGGCCGGACACGGATGACCACTTCATCCCGATCCTCTACAACCCGTTGCTGGCGGTAGCCAAGTCGTCGACGACGACGCAGATCACGACGGCGGGGCAGGTGGTGCCCTACACGTTCGTGGTGACGAACGAAGGCAACGTGACGCTGACGGGCGTGACGGTGACGGATGCGAAGTGTGATGCACCCGGGCCGGTCTACGTCTCGGGCGACGATGGCGACGGTCTGCTGGAAGTGGGGGAGGCCTGGACGTACACGTGCAACCACACCGTGACGCAGGCGGAGATCGACGCCGGCACGGGCGTGTTGACCAACACGGTGACGGCGGACTCGAACCAGACGCCTCCTGATACGGACACCGAGACGATCCCGGTGATCTATATAGTTGAAATCGACGTCGAGAAATCCGTTTGGGACGGCACGACCTGGGTGGATGCCGACACCCCCCCCGGCCCGACGCTGCTGACCGGCAACAACCCGCAGTTCCGGTTCGTAGTCACGAACACTGGCAAAGTGACATTGAGCAACATCACGCTGACCGACAGCGACTTCTCGCTGGCGGGCTGCGCGATCCCGCTCACCCTGGCTCCGGGTGTATCGTTCACCTGTACGATCACGGCGACCTGGGCCTCCGGCCAGCATACCAACACGGCGACGGCTGCCGGCTCGTTTACCGATGCCAACAACAACACGCAGACCGACACCGACACGGATGACGCCAACTATCTCGGCGCGGCCAGCAGCTTCGGCGACCTGGTGTGGTGGGATGTGGACGGCGATGGCATCCAGGATGCGGGCGAGCCGGGCATCCCCGGCGTGACCATCGACCTGTTCGGCTATCCGTCGGTCACGACCGATGCGAACGGCGCCTACACCTTTACCAACCTGCCGGGCGGCAGCTACGTGCCGAACATCGATGCGACGCAGTTCGCACCCGGCGGCCCGCTGGAAGGGTTCACGATGAGCCCGGCGTTTGTGGGTGGTGTTCCGAACGCAGCGATCGATTCGAACGGCGTGACGGACGGCGCGGGCGGCGTGCAGGCATCGGTCAACCTGCCGGCCAGCACGAGCAACCCGACCATCGACTTCGGCTTCGTGAAGCCGACCAGCTACACGCTGACCAAGGTCTCGATGGAGACGCAGGCAGTGCGTGTCGGCGATCCGGTGGAGTTCAAGATCACGATCCAGAACACCGGCGACACGTATATCAGCGTCCTGCCGCTGGTCGATACCTTCGACCCGGCCTATCTGCAATTCGTCAGCGCCAGCGTCGCACCGGACTCGACGGCACCGCTGGGCACGCTGACCTGGAACGACCTGACGGGCGCGGGCATGCTCGCCCCGGACAGCTTCTTCGATGTGTTCCTCAACTTCATCACGCTGGCCGACACGACGGGCATCCTGCCGGACGGCGAGACCATCAACACCGCCACGGTGCTGAAGGACAACACGCGGGTCGATCCGGATGGACCGGGCGGCGTGCCTGAGGCCGTGCCTCCGACGACCGACCTGACCTCCTCGGACGGCGTCATGGCGATCCAGCCGACCGGCCTGGCCCTGGCCAGCGCCACGGCGACGGCGACTGCAGAAGGTGTGCTGGTTGCCTGGGAGACCGCTGACGAGACCGCCATCCTGGGCTTCAACGTCCTGCGGGACGGCATGGCCGTGAATGCGGAGTTCATCCTGGCCGGTGCATCGGGCACGAGCACGGGCGGGGCCTACAGCTTCCTGGACGCCGGGGCCTCCGGCGCCGGGGTCTATGCGCTCGAGGTGATCAAGCTTGACGGTTCCGTCGAAGCGATCGCCATCAACTAAGAGACGCCTTCGGGCCAGGCCCTGAGGGTCGCAAGAACCCTCAGGGCCCCAGTATGTACGTTGTGGAGTCCGCATCCTGACGGTCGCTATGCGACCGCGATGCGGACTCCACAAGGCTTTGCAGGTCATGGCTGCGGCGGCCGCGGGCAAAGGCCCCGCGCGCCGGCCCTGTGGACAGAATGACAACGCTATCGAGCGAGGGGCGTAAAGATGCGAGTGAGTAGTGGGCGGGCCATCCGGGGGTGGCTCATCGTGATGATGTTGGTTCTGCTGGGAAGCCTGGCGCCAGCCGTTCCGCCGGCTGCCGCGCAGGTGACGGCCAGCCCGGCGGCTTTTGCACTGCCGTGGACGCCGCCGGCGCCGGGATACCGCGTCAAGGTCGACACGGACGGGCTGTATGCGCTGAGCTACACGGCTCTCTCCACGGCAGGCCTGCCCGTCGGCACGCTGGACCCGCGCTCCCTGCGCATGTACTATATGGGCACGGAAATCCCCATTCGCGTGAGCGGCGAAGATGACGGGGTCTTCGACGCGTCGGACGTGGTGCTGTTCTACGGCCGCGGCGTGGATTCGCTGTTCCTGGACGGCGTCCTGCCCACCAACAAATACACGGCGTCCAGCGTCTACTGGCTGACCTACGACTGTGCATCCGGGCCATGCGCAGGCCCCTATGGCCTGCGGATGACCGATGTGGACGGCTCGGGCAGCGGGAGCACGCCCCCCGACTTCGTGCACCGCGAACGCCAGTGGCGCAGCCGGAATTACCTGTCGGCGTATCCCTTCGAGCACGACGCGGATCACTGGTTTGACGACCAAGTCACGAGCTTCGCCAACCTGGATCGCACGTTTCGCGCGACCAACCTGTCGGCCAGCTCCACGCCCGCCACGCTCAACCTGCGGCTGCTGGGCTACGGGTCGACCCAGCCCGAGCATCACCTGCGCGTGTGGGTGAATCCCCTGGTTAACCCGACCCCGATCATCGATGGGTCCCCCGGCTGGACCGGCTTCGATATCTATACCACGTCCGTCCAGGTCCCGCAGAGCTACCTGGTCGAGGGGACGAATACGATTCGTCTCCGGCTAATCGTGACTTCCGGCAGTGACTTTGCATATCCGGACTGGTACGATTTCTTCTATTACGACCGGTACGTCGCGGAAAGCAATCTCCTGGACTTCAACAATGCAGACGCCGGGACCTGGCGCTATGACGTCAGCAATTTCACGACCCCGGACGTCGAGGTGTATGATGTCACCGACCCGTTTGCGCCGCAGCGTTTCATCAATACGACCATCACCCCGGCCGGCGCGACTTTCAGCGTTGGCTTCGGGGACACGGCTGCAGGCGCCAAGAAATACCTGGCGCTGACCGCGGCTGCACGCAAGACGACGGCGGTCATCGAGCCCGCGACGTTCCTCGCATCGCCCTACCGGCCGAGCAACCTGCTCGATTCGGCCAACGCCGCGGACTACATCATCATCACGCATCGCGACTTCTGGGGCCAGGGCGATGCGGAGCCTTTTACCCTGGCGAATGCCCTGGCCGACTACCGCGCCTATGACTTCCGGGTGGCGTTGGTCGACGTGCAGCAGATCTACGACCAGTTCAACGGCGGCATGATGTCGGCGGAGTCCATCCGCGATTTCCTGGCGTACGCCCACGCGAACTGGACCGGGGCCGGGGACCCCAACGTCAAGGCGCCCGCTTATGTCCTGCTCATGGGCGACGGCACCAACGACATGCGCAAGTACCGCTCGGCGTACAATACGTATATCCCGCCTTTTCTTTACCTGGCGGACCCGGACATGGGCGAGACGGCCGCGGACAACCGGTTTGTGACCTTTATCGGCAATGACAGCTTCCCAGACATGCACCTGGGCCGGTTCCCGGTCAATAACGTGACGGAAGCGCAGGCGATGATCGACAAGGTCCTCTACTATGAGGTCGCCTGTCACTGCAACGATACGTGGAACAAGCACACGCTCTTCCTGGCAGACGATCTCGAGGGCGGCGGCGGCAACTTTTACTATTATTCGGACCTGATTGCCGATGGCTACGTCGATGCACCGGCGAACACGATCAAGCTGCTCCCGGCGGACTTCACGGTCCAGAAGGAATACCTCGGCATGACGTGCGACCTCGGCAATCCGGCGGATGCTGTCCAGTGCCGCACCAATACGGTCAATGCACTGAACACGACCGGCGCCCTGTTTGTCAGCTTCGTCGGGCATGCAACGCAGCAATACTGGGCGGTGGAACACATGTTTGACAGCAACGCGAGCGCCCTGCTGACGAACGGGCCCTGCCTGCCCATCATGCTGCCGATGACGTGCTACGAAGGCTCGTTCCAGGACTACCGGTATGCATCCGTGATGAGCGAGACCGTTGTGCGCCAGCCGGTCAGCGGCGCAGTGGCGAGCTTTGCGCCCACGGGCTTCGGCCTGGTGACAGGCCACGATTACCTGGAGGAAGGCCTGATGCTGGCGTGGTTCCACGAAGGCATCAACCGCCTGGGCGATGCCACCACGTATGCGAAGCAATACCTGGTGGACAACTCGAGCGGGCAGTACCTGGACCTGCTCGATACCTTCGGCCTGCTGGGCGATCCCGCGCTGCAGGTCAAGACGCCGGATGTCTGCCTGATACCGACGGCGGTCACGATGAACGGGTTTGCCGCAGAGCCGGCGGAGGGCGGTGCGCAGGTCACCTGGCAGACCGCAGATGAATCGGACATCCTGGGGTTCAACGTGTTACGCCGCAGCACAGACTTCGGCCGTGAAGGCAGTGCCGGCGCATACAGCGCGGTCAATGCCGAGCTCATCACGGCGGCCTATATGGGGCTGGCACAAGGCAACAGCTACAGCTACCTGGATACGGACGTCCGACCGGGGGAGACGTACCAGTACCAGATCGAGATCATCAAGCTCGACGGCGCGAGCGAGTTCTATGGCTCCAGCGAGTTCGGGACGGTGGGGCTGCAACTGCTGGGACCACAGGTCCAATAGCAGGGAAATCTACACTAGGAGGTAACGCCTCATGCAGCGGGCAACCCAGCACAGGCGTATCGGTTC
The DNA here is from genome assembly GCA_964614645.1 of uncultured Anaerolineales bacterium. Classification (GTDB taxonomy): domain Bacteria; phylum Chloroflexota; class Anaerolineae; order CG2-30-64-16; family CG2-30-64-16; genus MWBF01. The sequence continues at coordinate 1,178 of CAZTMA010000071.1, read as the reverse complement.
GTTGATCATCATGAGCGTCATCCTGGCGACGCTCCTGGCCCCGCCGGCTGGCGTCTTCGGCGCGAGCACCGGTGGTTTGCCCGCATTTGCGGGCGAACCTGACGCCCAGGTGCGCCTGCTCAACGCAGATGCGCAGGGCGTGCAGTTGGAACTGATGGCGCCCGAGTTCGATGTAACGGCAGACGCGACCTGCCAGCGGGCCGAGGCGCCGGGCTTCGTCCTGAGCGAGGAAGCGGGCCGGCCGCAGGTGCCGGTCAAGGTCGTGCTGCTGGGCGTGCCGCCGGAGGCCGAGCTCGACCTCCAGGTCGAGGCTGCGTCTGAGACTGTGCTGGCGCAGGGCGTTAACCTCTGCGCGGCCCAGCCGGTGGCGGCTGATGCGGACGCGTCCGAGGATGGGGCCGGGATCGACCGGCCAGCGATCCGTGATGCGGCCATCTATGAGGCAGATGCCTTCTACCCGGCGGAAACCGTGCGCCTCGTGGAGCTCGGCTTTATGCGCAGCCAGCGGATCGTCCGGCTGGAGTTCTACCCCGTGCAGTACAACCCCGTGTCGGGCGAGCTGCGGGTCAGCGAACGGGTGACGGTCGCGCTGCGGTTTGGCGGCGATGTGCAGGCCGCAACGACGGCGGCCGGCTGGCAGGCAGAGCCGGCGGAGTTCGAGACGGCCTTCCAGCGCTCGCTGCTGAATTACGAGTCTGCGCGCACGTTCCGGCGCAGCGCAGCGGCGACCGCCGTGACGGCTGCCGCCGCGCCGGATGCCTGGACGCCGCCCCAGCCGGGCTACAAGGTGCTCGTGCGGGCCGAGGGCCTCTACCAGCTCACGCCGGCCGCGCTGACGAGCGCGGGGCTGCCCGTCGCGCAACTGGACCCGCGCACGCTGCGGCTGTTCAACGGGGGGCAGGAAGTGGCGCTGCGGGTGACCGGCGAGGCGGATGGCAAGTTCGATGCAGGCGACGTCGCGCTGTTCTTCGGCCAGGCCGCGGACACCCGCTACACGGATACGAACGTCTATTGGCTGACGTACGGCGGCGCGGCGGGCCTGCGCATGCCCACCCGCAGCAGCATCGGCGGCGGCGCCGCGGTCCCGTCCTTCTTTGCCAGCGTGAAGCGGGAAGATAACCTCGTCTATGACTCCGACCTGCCGGAAGATACGCTGGCGCCCATCGCCGGCCATGACC
>CAZTMA010000070.1:0-25795 GCA_964614645.1 uncultured Anaerolineales bacterium | reverse complement strand
TGTGCGGCGGGATGTTGGTGGACATGCCCACCGCGATGCCGCTGGAGCCGTTGACGAGCAGGTTGGGCAGCGCGGCGGGCAGCACCGACGGTTCCTTGAGCGTGCCGTCGAAGTTGTCGTTCCACTCCACCGTGTTTTTCTCGATGTCCGCCAGCATCTCCATCGCGATGGGCGCCAGCCGCGCCTCGGTATAGCGCATGGCGGCCGCGCTGTCGCCATCGACCGAGCCGAAGTTGCCTTGCCCGTCCACCAGCGGGTAACGCAGCGAGAAGTCCTGCGCCATGCGGACCATCGCCTCGTACACGGCCACGTCGCCGTGCGGATGATACTTGCCCAGCACTTCACCGACAATGCGTGCCGACTTCTTGTACGTCTTGTCGGGCGTCAGCCCCAGGTCATACATAGCCCACAGGATGCGCCGGTGGACCGGCTTGAGGCCGTCGCGCGCATCCGGCAGGGCGCGCGCGACGATGACGCTCATCGCATAGTCGAGATACGAGGCTTGCATCTCCGAATCGATATTGATCGGGCGGATGGTTCCGATTTCCATGGGTGTTCCTTGATTCAAAGTTAGGCTCTGCTATTCGTCTCGCAACTGTTCCCAGATGGGCCGGGAGTCCTGCGCCTGCAGCGCCTGGCGCAATTCAATGATTTGGTCCCGTAGCACGGCCGCCTTCTCGAACTCCAAGCCCTGCGCCGCAGCCTTCATCTGCTTCTCGAGGTCCTTGATGAGCCGCGTGGCCTCGTCCTTCGGCAGGGCGGTCGGTGGGACATGGTACTCCGGCCCTCCCTCAGCTACGGCTGCGCCGCCCCACCGGGCGGGCGCATTGCCGCGCTCGACCTGCAGACGCTGCGTCAGGTCGCGCACGGTCTTGATAATCGAGGTCGGTACGATGCCGTGCTCCTGGTTATGGGCTTCCTGCTTGGCGCGGCGCCGGTTGGTCTCATCGATGGCTCGTCGCATCGAGTCGGTCACGTTGTCGGCATACAGGATGGCTGTGCCATGGACATGCCGTGCGGCGCGGCCGATCGTCTGGATGAGCGCCTGCTCCGAGCGCAGGAACCCTTCCTTATCCGCGTCGAGGATGGCGACCAGGCTCGTTTCCGGGAGGTCCAGGCCCTCGCGCAGCAGATTGATCCCGACGACTACATCGTACACGCCCAACCTGAAATCACGCAAAATCTCGATCCGCTCAATTGTCTGCACCTCGGAATGCAGGTAGTGTACCTTGATCCCGACCTCCTGCAGGTAGTCTGCGAGGTCCTCAGACATGCGTTTGGTCAGTGTGGTTACCAGCACGCGCTCGTTCAACGCCACGCGTTTGCGAATCTCCTTGAGCAGATCATCCACCTGGCCCTTCGTCGGGCGAATCTCGACCTGGGGATCGACCAGGCCGGTAGGCCGGATAATCTGCTCGACCACCTGGGCCGAGTTCCTCATTTCGTAGGGACCGGGCGTCGCGCTGGTGTAAATGACCTGGTTGAGCGATGCCTCCCACTCCTCGAACTTCAGGGGCCGGTTGTCCATCGCACAGGGCAGGCGGAACCCGTAGTCCACGAGCACTTCCTTGCGCGCACGGTCGCCGTTGTACATGCCGTGAATCTGCGGGATGGTCATGTGCGACTCATCCACGATGAGCAGCCAGTCTGCCGGGAAGTAGTCCAGCAGCGTGAAGGGCCGAGAGCCGGGCGGTCTCAGCGCCAGCGGCCGGCTGTAGTTCTCGATGCCCGAGCAATAGCCCACCTCGCGCAGCATTTCCATGTCGTAGCGCGTGCGCTGCTCCAAGCGTTGCGCCTCCAGCAGCTTATCTTCATCTCGGAACTTCTTGAGCTGGGCTTCCAGTTCGGCCTCGATGATTTTCAGGGCCTCGGTGAGCTTATCCTGCGGCGTAATGAAGTGCTTGGCCGGAAAGATTTCGATCTCGTCCATCTTGCGGACCACCTCGCCGGTCAGCGAGTCAATCTCCGTGATGCGATCCACGTCATCGCCAAAGAACTCAATGCGGTAGGCCAGGTCACTGTACGCAGGCATCACTTCGAGCGTGTCTCCGCGCAGGCGGAACTTGCCGCGGCGCAGCTCAAGGTCGTTGCGCTCATAGAAGATTTCGACCAGTTCGCGCAGCACCAGCTCGCGGCGCACCGCGTCCCCGCGCTTGAGCTTGACCGTGACCCGGCCGTATTCCGCCGGGTCGCCCAGGCCGTAGATGCACGACACAGAGGCCACGATCAATACATCGCGGCGGCTCAGGAGCGAGGAGGTGGCGGCCAGCCGCAACCGGTCAATCTCGTCATTGATCTGCGCATCTTTCTCGATGTAGGTGTCGGTGCGCGGCAAGTAGGCTTCCGGCTGGTAGTAGTCGTAATAGCTGACGAAGTACTCGACCGCGTTGTGCGGGAAAAACTCCTTGAACTCGCTGTAGAGCTGGGCCGCCAGCGTCTTGTTGTGGGCCATCACCAGCGCAGGGCGATTGAGCGCCTCGATGACTTTGCCCATGACATAGGTCTTGCCGGTGCCGGTCGCACCGAGCAGAGTCTGGTGTACATGACCTTCTTTCAATCCCGCGATCAGTCTGGCAATCGCCTCCGGTTGATCACCCGTCGGTTGGAATTCAGATTCAAGCTTGAAGTTCGGCATCGACTTTCTCCCAGACGTGCATACTGGCTAATATCCCTGCTACTTAGTATAGCGCAAATGGCGACTGATGGCAAAATCCGGGGTCGCTTTTTCGAACATGAGTTCGGATTGGTGCAACGTGTACAATGGGAAAGCAGCTTACAGTAGACGGATTGAACATACTGTATAAAGTTTGTAAATAGTTTGTAAGTCAGCGCGTTGACCAGCACGCGCATATCCAAGTCAACACAAGAGGAGTTTTGAAAATGCGTACGGTCTATGGTCTTTCGATTATGTTGATCCTGGCAATCCTCGTTACGGGTTGTATGCCTCCGCCGATGGCGCCGGCTGCACCGACGATGGCACCGGAACCGACTGCAGTTCCCGCAGCGCCGATGGCGCAGGACATTGTCGACACCGCAGTGGCGGACGGGCGGTTCACGACCCTGGTGGCGGCGGTGCAGGCTGCCGGGTTGGTGGAGACGCTGAAGGGCGAAGGGCCGTTCACGGTCTTTGCGCCGACTGACGAGGCGTTTGGCAAGCTGCCGGCGGGCACGGTCGAAGGTCTCCTGGCCGACCCGGCGCAGCTGAAGGACATCCTGCTCTACCACGTGGTGGCAGGCAAGGTCATGGCGGCTGACGTGGTCAACCTGACCTCGGCCGACACGGTGCTCGGCCAGCCGGTCACTATCGCAGTGACGGACGGCCAGGTCAAGATCAACGATGCGACGGTCATCATCACCGACATCGAGACCAGCAACGGCGTGATTCACGTCATCGACTCCGTGATCCTGCCGCCGAGCAACTAAGCACTACAACAGGACGGGTACTGCAAGGGGCGAGAACATCTCGCCCCTTTTCTTGTCTGGGGCACCTAACCCCAAATCCCATTCAAACAACCTGGGCCAGAGTTAAGCCTCCAATTCAGTACACGCGTCACTTGACGCGTTTGTGCCTGTATGTTATACTGTGACTTGAACATACTTGTGCATCACCGTATCCTCTTACTTTCTCTGCGATTATAGTGCGCCGCGGGGCACACTTCTCAGTAGGCAGAAATGCAAAGATAGTGGATTTGAGCACATTGCGCGTTCGCCTCGTCGTCTTGCGCTCATCCCGCAACCTGACTATCTACGGCCGAGCCAATTGCATTCCAGCTCACGCCGCAAACATTTTCCAGGAATCTGCGTTACAGCTTTCACGTTGATAGACACTGTTAAATTGCAGCAGGCAGCCTCCGTGGGACCCCTCCTGCGCGCTCGTTTGTATGCTGATACCAGGCAGCTAACCGATGCCGGCTCGTGCCGTGATGTGACCCGTACGCGGCCGGCCGAGATGGTAGGTCGTGCCTGATTTCCGCTTCTTCTGATGGCCGATGGGAGTAGAGCATGAATATCGCTGAACTTGAGTCGAAAACACTGACCGATCTGCAGGATGTCGCCCGCACGATGGGCCTGACCGGCTACACGCGGCTGAAAAAGAATGATCTGATTATGCGCTTGCTGCGAGCCGACACCGAGGCCCAGGGCTTGATATTCGGCGGTGGCACGCTGGAGGTTATCCAGGATGGGATTGGCTTCCTGCGCGCCAACCGGCAGATGGTGCCGGGGCCTGAGGATGTCTACATCTCGCAGAGCCAGATTCGCCGGTTCGGTCTGCGCACGGGCGATTTTGTGGTCGGTCAGGTGCGTCCGCCCAAGGAGTCAGAGAAGTACTACGGGCTGCTCAAAGTAGAAGCGGTCAACGGGGTTGACCCTGAGGTTGCGAAGCGCAGGCCGAAGTTCGAGGACCTGACACCCATCTTCCCCAACCAACAGCTCAACCTGGAAACGCACCCGTCCATCCTGACGACGCGCCTGATTGACATGGTGGCGCCCATCGGTCGCGGTCAGCGCGGGCTGATCGTCTCACCGCCCAAGGCCGGCAAGACCACCGTGCTCAAGCAAATCGCCAATGGTATCTCCGAGAACTTCCAGGATGTCGTCCTGATGGTCCTGCTCATCGGTGAGCGGCCCGAGGAAGTCACAGACATGGATCGTTCGGTGGAGGCCGAAGTGCTCGCTTCGACCTTCGATGAACCGGTGCAGTCGCACGTGCGCGTCGCGGAGATGGGCCTGGAACGCGCGAAGCGCCTCGTGGAGGCCGGCCGCGATGTGGCGATCCTGCTTGACTCTATCACGCGCTTGACGCGCGCGTATAACCTGACTGTGCCTGCGTCGGGCCGCACGCTGTCCGGTGGTATCGATCCGGCGGCGCTGTATCCACCCAAGCACTTCTTCGGCGCAGCCCGTAAGATCGAAGAGGGCGGCAGCCTGACCATTATTGCGACCTGCCTGGTCGATACCGGCAGCCGCATGGACGACGTCATCTACGAGGAGTTCAAGGGCACCGGCAACATGGAACTCCACTTGGATCGCCGCCTCTCGGAGCGTCGCATCTTCCCTGCATTCGACATCGTGCGCTCCGGCACCCGCCGCGAGGAACTCCTGCTCGGCTCGGAGACGCTTGGCAAGGTCTGGACGCTGCGCCGCATGATCGACATGCTGCGGCAGACGGGCGAGGACCCGCTCGAACCGGTGTTGGAGCGGCTGCGCCGAACGCGCAACAACAAGGTGTTCCTCGATACGCTCTCGCAGAGCCTGTAGGAAGATCGAACCTTCGCGGTTGTGCCAACCGCAGGTTGGCACAACCGCGAAGGTCTGTTATACTCAGGCACTGAGTTAACCCACTTGATGTGAGGTCGCGCCGCATGCGCGCTGACTTAGCAAGCGACAACCGACCGTCTGTTCCTCCCAGCGAATGGGGGCCAGGGTATCAGCTCTGGCAGTCTGTGCTCAACCTTCTCGCGCAACGCGGCCCCGAAGGCACGACTTCGCTGGTTCGTGTCGGGTCACACCTGATTATCCTCCTGGTTGCCGTGCTGGTGCTCGTCTTCAGCAGGGTCGATTTGCCTGCGTGGGACATCGCGGAAGAGCCTGTCGCGCCGGGTGAAGCCGAAGTCATCGACGGCTCGCTGATCCCCGAGTACGTCGCAGATGCTGCGACGGCTGAAGAGAACCCCGCGGAGAGCGTGGCGCTGGTGCGTGCAGCGGTGCCCATCACTCTCATCCCGGAACGTTCACGCCTGGACGTGGTGACGCATACCGTCACCGCGGGCGATACGCTGTACGGCATTGCCCAAAGATATAAACTGAACGCCGAGACGATCATGTTCTCCAACGGGCTGGAGAAGAATCCCGATCTCCTGCGCCTGGGTCAGCAGTTGGCCATTCTGCCGCTCAACGGCATCTATCACACCGTCGGCCCAAAGGACACGCTCCAGAGCATCGCCAAAGCGTACAAGGTCACCCCGGAGGCCATTGCCCAGTATCCTTTGAACCACCTGGACGCGCAGAACCCCACCATCGTGGCGGGGCAGAAGCTGGTGGTGCCGGGCGGCGTCAAGGAGCTGCCTAAGCCCGCAGTGACGGTCTATCAGGCGCCTTCGGGCGCGTCACGACGCGGCTCGGGCGTCCTCATCTGGCCCACTTCAGGAAAAATCACGCAGGGCTACAAGCCGCTGCACCGTGCACTGGACATCGCCCGCTCCATCGGCACACCGATTAAAGCATCAGACGCAGGCGTCGTGGTCGTCGCCGGGTGGAGCAACAGCGGCTACGGTTATCACATCGTTATCGACCATGGCAACGGACTGCAGACCCTCTATGCCCATCTGAGCCGCATCTTTGTCAAGCGCGGCACCGTGGTTGCGAAGGGCGGCGTCATCGGCAACATGGGCAACACGGGCCGCTCGACCGGGCCCCATCTGCACTTCGAAGTGCGCAGGGGCGGCGTGCTGGTCAATCCGGTCGGGTATTTGCCGTAGGCCGGACGCAGGCAGGAAATAAGAACGGGCGGGCAACTTACCAGTTGCCCGCCCGTTTGATTCCATAGAAGCGTTACTCCGTCACGTTCACCCGTACGTCGTCCAGCAAGAAGTTATTGGTCACATCGAATACGCGCAGGCGCAGCGTGTACGTCCCCGGCGGCAGGCCCGTGGTGTCCCATTGGGCCAGCAGCCCGCCCGACACAGCCTGGGTCGACGCCTCTGCTACCGGCTGCCAGTCGCCCGGCGCAGGCTCAACCCCCGGCGCATACTCGAGGTAGTAGGTCAGGAATCCCGGTCCGTCGGCAACCCCAATGATGTCCAGGGGGCCGGTGACCGGCGCACCTTCCTCCGGCGTCAGGATCGCCGCGTTGATGGTTACGGCGGCCGGCGGCGTCGGACTTGGCGACGGCTCGATGACCGGTGTCAGGCTCAGGTCAGGTGTGGCTGTCGGCGTCGGCTCGATCACTACCGTAGGCTCCGGCGTCTCGGTCAACGTCGGTGTCATGGTCGGCACGGGCGTCTCAGTCTCGGTGGGCGAAGGCGTTGCGGTCGGGCTGGTGACCTGGACGTAGACAACGTTCGAGACGGCCACCGGATAATCCAGCGAGCCAGCGTCGTAGTACGCGGCCAGCCGCAGCGAGAAGTCGGTCGTGTCATGCTGCGCGACCGTTGCATCCACGTCCCAGTCGCCCAGAGCGCCCTCCAACTCGCGGCCCGTCGGGTCAGCGGGGTCTATCGGGTTCGGGCCGGACAGCACGCCCCAGCCGATCGGGTCCGGTCCCACGCCGTACTCCAGCCGCCAGACCAGCGGCTCCGGCACGCGCACTCGGCCAACCACCGGCGTCAGGCCCGTAACCGTCGTGCCGTCTTCGGGGCTGTAGAGTGTCAACTCCGGCTCGAAGGCCAGCGGCGGGCGCTGCTGGCCGAGGACGGGATAGCCGTGCGCCTCGGCCCACGCGCGGTACTTCTCCGGGAACACCATCACATCGCGTGTCTCGAGGCGATCCTGGGGCGTGAAATCCGTGGCGAGCTGGCCGGTCACACGATCCACAGCCACGCGCTGCCACAGGTCATAGCCTGCAGGGAGCGGGCCCTGGTTCGCCGCGAAGAGTTCCTCGCGGCGGTTGGGACAGGCCTCGCTCGGCTGCGTGCCGCTCTCGGCGCACACCTGCGCGCGGAGCATCCCTGCCGGCTCGGTGAACTGGCTCGCGGGCCGGCCCTGCAGCCCCTGCACCATCACCGCCTGCCAGATGGGCGCGGCGCCAAGCGAACCGGCCAGGCGTTGCATCTCCGTATAGTCCGCGTTACCCACCCACACGCCCACCGCCAGGTCTGGCGTGTAGCCCATGGTCCATGCATCGCGGTAATCATTGGTCGTGCCGGTCTTGACTGCCGCAGGCCGGTCGGGCAGGGTCATCTCGCGCACCCCGCCGAACATCATGCTGCGCGCGGCCGGGTCAGCCAGGATGGACGTAATCAGGTAGGCGTGCTGCGGGTCGAAGACCTGCAGCGGTGCCACGGGCGTAACGGCCACGCCCAACGCGAGGTCCGCCGTCGCACCCAGACAGCCACTCACGCTCTCCGCGGCCGCGCCGCGCCAGATGAGCCGGCCTTGGTCGTCAAGCACGCACGCGACCGGACTGGCGCCGGTACGCACGCCGTTGTTCGCCAGGGTCGCGTAGGCGCCGGTCAGCTCCAGCAGCGTCACATCGCCGCCGCCGAGCGCCAACGACAGCCCATAGTCGGGCCGGGTCAGGGTGGTGATACCCGCGCGGCTCGCTACATCCTTCAGCCGTTCGATGCCCGCATGCTGCAGGGCCTTGACCGCAGGAATATTGAACGAGTTGCCCAGCGCCGTTCGCACGTTGACCAGGCCGTGATCTTTCTCGTCGTAGTTGGCAGGCACATAGGGCGGATTGGCGCCGTCCGGGAACTCCGTCTTGACATCCAGGATGGCGGTCCCGGCCGTCCAGTAGCCGGGCGGCTCAATCGCGCTGACCTCCGCCGGGTTCGGTGCCTGGCCCTCGACCGTGGGCTGGGCCACGCTGGCAAGGCGCGCGGCCTGCGCGGCGGAGACGGCCTCCGGTGCAGTGTTGACCTCCGCGGGCATCTCGAACGTCGCCAGATAGACGAAGGGCTTGATGGCTGAGCCCGGCTGCCGCGGGCTGATGGCCATGTTGACCTGCCCGCTGATGTCCGCGTTGTTGAAGTCCGCGCTGCCGACCAGCGCGAGAATCTCGCCCGTCGCGGGCCGGATGGCGACGACTGCGCCGTTGGTCGCGTTCTGGTCAGACAAACGCGCTACTTGCTGGCGCACCTGCTCTTCGGCTGCAGCCTGCAACTGCGGGTCGAGCGTGGTGTAGATGCGCAGCCCGCCCTTGTTTGCCAGCTCGGGGCCGAGCACTTGTTCGACCTGGCTGCGCGCATACAGGACGAAGTGCGGATGCCGCGAGTCATAGACCTGGCGCAGCGGCTGGAGATTCAGCGGCTCGGCCCAGGCCGCGTCGGCCTGCTCGGTGCTGATGTATTCGCGCTCCACCATGAGGCGGAGGACGACACCTTGGCGGCGCTTGACCGCGCCCGGTTGGCCGTCTGCTTCCCACATCTTGGAGTAGGGATCATAGTAGGCGGGCGCCTGGGGCAGGCCGGCCAGCATCGCGGACTCGGCCAGCGTCAGTTCAGACGCGTGCTTATCGAAGTACGTCTCCGCAGCCGCTTCAATGCCATAGGCCAGGTTACCGTAGTTGACCTCGTTCAGATAGATTTGGAGGATCTCGTCGCGCGGATAGCGCCGCGTGATTTCGGTGGCGAGAATCGCCTCCTTGACCTTGCGCGAGATGGTCTTTTCGGCTGACAGGAATGTCAGCTTGACGAGTTGCTGCGTAATGGTGCTGCCGCCCGGCCCGCTCAGGTCCCGGTTGCGCAGCGCATAGAACACCGCGCGGCCCAGCCCGACCGGGTCCACGCCCGGATGCGAGTAGAAGTTCGGGTCCTCGGTCGCAACAGTCGCATCCTTGAGATACTGCGAAATCTGGTCAATGGGCACGACGGTGCGGCGGCCATAGTTCGGGTCGGCCACCTCGTTCAGGACTTTCCCCTCACGGTCGTAGATGAGTGTGGAGGCGAACTGGCTGGCGCGTGCCTGCAACTCGTCCGGCGGCGGCAGGTCGCGTGCGATGCTCGCATACCCCATCAAGGCCACACCGAAGAACAGGACGACGACCGCGGCAAGCAGGAGCAGTACGAACAGGAAGCGGCTGCAGCCACTGCGGCGGGCCGGCGGCGGTGCCACCGCGCGGCGCGTGCTTGTCGCAGGCGGCGCGGCAGCTGGTTGAGTTCTGGCTGCGGGCCGAGCCGCTTGCTGCATCACCTGCGTAGCAGGCGGTATAGCTGGCGCGGGCGGCACAGGCGCGCGCGGCGGAACTGTAGCTGTAGCCTGTGCAGTCACCGGCGGCCGGGCTGGCGGCACACTGGCGGGCGGCGGGGTCACGGGACGCGGCGCAGGCTCTCGGCGTACGGCGGGCTCGGCCGAAGACTCACGCGGGCGGAACGGCAAATCGGCGTCCGGCACGGGCAGGGTGCGGGTCGCCGGCGTGCCCCAGCCAGGCAGCCGTGTCAGCTCAGGCGGCGTCGCTTCTTGCATCGTGTGTGGCGCGGCAGGTTGCCTCGGCGTCCACCAGCCGGCCGGGTTGGGAGCCGGTTCGGGCGGCACATAGAGGCGCCGGGGCTGGATGCGTGGCAGGGTTGGCCGTGGGGCGCCCTCCGCAGATGGCGCGGCGGGTCGCGGCGGCGCCGGCGCCCACCAACTGGCGACACGGGGCGCGCTGCTGCGGCTGGCAGGTGCAGCGGCCGGCCCCGTGTCGGTCCGATCAGACGGATTATCGGTCATAAAGCTGGTTTACCTTCCCAATAAAGACACACGATGAATTCTCGCGCAAGCGATAAGCGCCTGCCGTAATAAGACGTCCAGGTTTGCGTTTTGGTTGCACCTGCGGCCGGGGCAAGAGTCTCTCGACCACAGAACATAGGAAGCACACGGAAAGGACCTTTCCCCCTTCCGTGTGCTCCGTGCTTTCCGCAGTTCAGTTCGCGTTCGTGCCGGTTCCCTTACGCATAGACCGTTGCGCCGCTCGGTACCTCTTTGCGGTTATAGGATTCCGCGGTGACGCGCGGGTGAATAACGACGTTGCGCCCTACGCGCATGCCCTGCGGGATGACCGCGCCCTTGCCGACAATGGTCAGGCCGGTGTTCAGGCGGTCGGGATGTTCCCGGTTGGGCGTATTCTTCTCGCCCCAGCCCAGTTTTGCATCCGCCCCGACGGTCACACGCTTATCGACAATCGCGCGCTCCACCTCTGCGCCCGGCTCAATGACCGTATCGGTCATGATGATGGCATCGCGCACCGTGGCTCCCGGAGCGATGTAGACGCCGGGCGAGATAATCGAGCGGATCACAGTCCCTTCGATGCGGCAGCCATCGCTCAGCAGGTTGCCCTCCACGCGCGCCTCCGGTCCGATGAGCGCGGCCGCGCGTTCCTCGCTGCGCGTGTGGATGACCCAATCCGGATTGTACAGGTCGAGTGCCGGCGTTTCGGTTAGCAGCGCCATGTTGGCTTCATAGTAGGCCTGGATCGTCCCCACGTCGGCCCAGTAGCCTTGGAAGCGATGCGCAAAGACCCGGTGGGAGGCCAGATGGCCGGGAATGAGGTCGCGCGCCAGGTTGTGTCCTTCGTCTTTGTCATTGGCGCCTGCCTGACTCAGCCAATCGACCAGCACCTCGCGCTTGAAGACGTAGATGCCCATGCTCGCCAGCGTGCTGGCTGTGCGCCGCGGCTTCTCCTCGAATTTGACGACCCGGCCCTGAGTATCGGCGGTGACCATGCCGAAGCGGTAAGCTTCGAACCCGGGCACGGTGTACACGGCCAGCGTGACATCGGCGTTGCGCTCCTGGTGCTCGCGCAGCAGCGGGCCATAGTTCATCGTGTAGATGTGGTCGCCGGCCAGGATGAGGGCGTCATCCACCGTCGGCCGCAGGATATTCAGGTTGAAGCGGATGGCGTCGGCCGTGCCCGCCTGCCAAGCGCCGGCTTCACCTTTAGTGCTCTGGTACGGCTGGAGCAGGCGCACCCCACCCGTAGTGCGGTCCAGGTCCCAGGGCCGGCCCACGCCAATGTGCTCGTTGAGCGAACGGGGCTGGTACTGAGTTAGCACCGCTACATCGAAGATGCCGGAGTTGACGCAGTTGGACAGCGGGAAGTCGATAATGCGATACTTGCCCGCAAACGGCACTGCCGCCTCCGACCGCTTGGCCGTCAGCACACTCAACGCGGGGCCTTCGCCGCCCGCCAGGATCATCGCCATAACCGCCATGATGCACCCCCTCTATGCGACCGTGGACCCGCTGGGCACGGTGTCCCCGAAGCTGGCGAAGGATTCTTCATCGACATCGACCTGAATGACGACATTGCGCCCGATGTGCATGCCGCCGGCAATGTGAGCGCCCTTGCCCACGATGGTCGGACCGGTGTAGAAGCGGTCCGGCGCTGCAGCATTCGGTGTGTCGTAGTCATCGCCGAAGCCCAACTCCGTGCCCGCGCCGACGACGACGTTCTTGTCCACGATGCACCGGTCAACCACCGCGCCGGGGCCGATCCAGGTGTCGTTCATAATCACACTTTCGCGCACCACCGCACCGGGGGAGACGTAGACGCCTGGCGACAGCACCGAACGAATCACCTGCCCGCGCACGAAAGAGCCGTTGCAGATCATGCTTTCCTGCACGCGACTCTGCGGGCCGACTTTTGCGGGCGCGCGCTCCTCGCTGCGGGTGTGGATGACCCATTCAGGATCATAGAGGTTGAGCTGCGAATGGCCGGAGATGAGTTCCATGCTGGTCGTCCAGTAGGCATCCACCGTGCCGACATCTACCCAGTAGCCAGCGAACGGGAAAGAGTAGAGGTTGTAGCGGTCGAGCATGCTGGGGATGACATGCTTGCCGAAATCGAGGTCCGTATGTTGGGAGGCCAGGGTCTGCAGCCGCTCGATGAGCGCGTCTACCCGGAACACATAGACGCCCATATTGGCGAGCGTGCTCGGCGCCTCCTTCGGCTTCTCCATGAAGCCCGTGACCCGCCCGTCCTCGTCGGTCAACACGATGCCGAAGCGGGTGGTTTCATCCGGCTTGACGTTCATGACCGCCAGTGTGAGGTCAGCCCCGCGCTCCTGGTGCGCCTGGAGCATGGGACGGTAATCCATCTTGTAGATGTGGTCTCCCGATAGGATGAGCACGGTGTTGGCGCGCGTCTGCCTGAGATAGTCGAGATTCTGGAGCACCGCATCGGCCGTGCCGCCGTACCACTGTTGAGCGCCCTTACCCTGGTAGGGCTGCAGCAGGCGGACGCCACCGCGCGTGCGGTCGAGGTCCCAGGGACGTCCGATGCCGATGTGGTCGTTGAGCGACCGGGGCAGGTACTGCGTCAGCACCGCGACATCGTAGATGCCGGAGTTGACGCAGTTGGAGAGGGTGAAGTCGATGATGCGGAAGCGACCGGCGAACGGCACGGCGGGCTTGGCGCGCTGCTCGGATAGGACGCCCAACCGCGTTCCTGCGCCGCCTGCGAGGATCAGGGCTGCCACGCGCATGGATTAATCTCCTTATATGAAGCCAAATCGTGTGCCTGTTGTAACACGAAAAGACGATACCGGTCAAGGACGGGATAGTGCGTGACCTGCGGCGCGCGCCGCGAAGTAGCCGCACATCCCGTGGACGCCGCCGCCTGGTGGCGTCGAGGACGAGCAGAGATAGACGCCCCGTGCCGGGGTCGCGTAGGGGTTGAGGCTGGGGACCGGCCGCGTGAAGAGCTGTCCCAGGTCCTGCGCGCCGCCGTTGATATCGCCGCCGATGTAGTTGGGGTTGTACGCGGCCATCTCGGCCGCAGTGCGCGTATGTACGGCCAGGACGCGCTGCCGGAAGCCGGGCGCGAAACGCTCGATCTGCGCGACGATGCGCTCTGTCATGTCGACGGTGGAGCCGTTCGGCACATGGCAGTAGGCCCAGCCCGTATGCTTGCCGGCAGGTGCGCGTGTCGCATCGAAGAGGCTCTGCTGCCCTACGAGCACGAATGGGCGCTCAGGATGCTGCCCCTGCCAGACCGCACGCTCGGCTGCCGCAATCTCTTCCAGGCTGCCGCCCACATGGACGGTCCCCGCGCGCAGGCACGCGGCTGCGCACCAGGGAATGGGGCCATCCAGCGCGAAGTCCACCTTGCAGACGCCCGGTCCGTAGCGATATCGGGCGAGCCGCTGCCGGTAGCCATCGGGCAGGTGTTCGCCTGCAAGCGCGTCGAGCTGGCGCGGGCTGACGTCGAGCAGCACCGCGGTCGCCGGAGGCAATTCGACCAACGAGTGTACGTAGCGACCGGTCTCGATTTGCCCGCCCAGTGAACTAAGGAAGGAAGCCAAAGCATCAGCCAACTGCTGCGAGCCGCCCCGCGCGATGGGCCAGCCGACTGCGTGGGCCAGCGTGCTGAGCAGCAGGCCGAAGGCGGCGGTGGCGGGCCGTTCGAGTGGCAGTATAGAGTGCGCGGCCATGCCTGCAAAGACCGCGCGGGCCTGCGTGTCGCGGAAGACGATCCGGGCCAGCGTCGCCGCGGGCCAGATGGCAGCCAGGCCGAAGCGGGCAAAAGAGAAGAGGTGTCGCGGAAGACGGAGCGGACCCAGGAACTCGTGGATGACCGCCTGCCAGTCGCTCACGAACGGGCGCATCAGGCGTTGGTACGCCGTCCCATCACGCCCGAGCTGTACTGCAGTCGCAGCCACGTCTCGCTCCACGACGACCGCGGTGCCGTCGTCAAACGGGTGAGCGAGCGGCGCGGGCGGATGCACCCATGTCAAGCCGTGCTCGCTGAGCGGCAGATCCCGCCACATGGGCGATGCGACGCCGAGCGGGTGAAACGCAGCGCACGGGTCATGGATGAACCCCGGGAGAGTCAACGCGGCCGAACGCAACCCGCCGCCGACTCGTTCGTCCCCTTCGATAATCAACACCGAACGACCGGCGCGGGCGAGGGTGATGCCGGCGGCCAGGCCGTTCGGCCCAGCGCCGACGATGACCGCATCGTAGGTGGTCTTTTGAGGCATTGCTCACTTGCTTTCTGGATTACCGCAGCGGCACGGTGACGACCGTGCGCACGCGGGCATTGTGCCATACATGGCGCGAAATCCTGAAGCTCACTGAATCGCAGGCCGATGTGATGAACATCATAGACATGGTTGCCAATGGGGGAAGATACTTGTTGCAAATGATTTGCACTAATGCTTTCGCTGCTGCTATGAGGATGGCCGTGACCCCAACGCGTCTCGAGATCAGCCCACAACCATTGAGCGCGCTGCCCGCCGGGCGGCGCGGAGTCATACACTCCCTTCAGGGCGGACACGAGTTCCGCAGCCGGGTAGCCAACCTGGGCTTCACGACGGGCGCGGAGGTTGTCATCCGGCAGAACTATGGGCACGGGCCTGTGCTGGTTGCATTGCGCGGCACGTTGGTTGCATTGGGCCGCCGCGAAGCCGGCCTGGTCCTTGTACAGGCAACCGGGCAGGATTGACGGGAGGCCCAGCATGAAGGAATCTATCGTACGGAAGCCGGTTACGTGGTCAGCCACGCAGCCGGCCGACACTATCCTGCGCCTGGTGAAGCCCGCCTGCCATGACAGCGGCGACGCGCCGACACCCGCGGTTACTCCTGCTCGGCTAACCGTGGCGCTGGTCGGCCAGCCCAACGTCGGCAAATCCACCGTCTTCAACATGCTGACCGGCCTGAATCAGCACGTCGGCAACTGGCCGGGCAAGACCGTGGAGCAGAAGAGCGGCCACTTCGAGCACGATGGCGCGACCATTAAAATTATCGACCTGCCGGGGACTTACAGCCTGACTGCGAACTCGGAGGAGGAGCGCATCACGCGTGAGTACCTCCTGCAGGAGCGGCCCGATGTGGTCATGGCGGTCGTCAACGCAGCCGCGCTGGAGCGGAGCCTCTATCTCGTCGCGGAACTGCTGGTCCTGGGCCGGCCCCTCGTCATCGGGCTGAACATGAGCGACGTGGCGGAGCAGCACGGCATCCGCATCGAGCCGCATGTGCTCCAGGCCGCGCTCGGCGTGCCGGTGGTCAAACTGACCGCCTCGCGCAACATCGGCGTGCATGAGCTGGTGGACGCCGCGCTGAAGATGGCCGCGAACCCCCAGGACTTTGCGCCGAACCGCCCGGAAATCCGGCCCGAGCACCGCCCGGTGCTGGCTGCGCTCGCGCAACTAGTCGCCGGGTCTGTCCCCGCGCCGTATGAGGCGGATTGGGTCGCGTTGAAGCTGTTGGAGGGCGACAGCGAAGTGACGGCGACCATGCAAATCGCGCTGCCGGACGCCGTCTGGACGCAGGTGCACGCGGTGTTACTCGACCACGAGGACGCCTTCCTGGATATTGCTGGCGGGCGCTACGAGTGGATCGGGCGCATGATGCGCGCCGCGGTGACCGAACCGCGGGCGGGCGCCATCACCATCACCGAGCGGCTGGATCGGATTGCGACGCACCCGTTGCTGGGGCTGGGCCTATTACTGGCGGTCTTCGGTCTTGCCTTCTGGCTGACCTACGCCATTGCGACGCCGGTCGCTGAATGGCTGGCACAGACGGTGCTGGGCGGCCTCAGCCGCCTGGCGACCGCGCTGCTGGCCGGCGGCCCGGCGTGGCTGCTGGCGCTGGTCAACGACGGCCTTATCAACGGCGCGGGCACGGTGCTGACCTTCCTGCCGATCCTGGTGATCTTCTTCGCGCTGCTCGGCACCCTGGAGGATGTGGGCTACCTGGCGCGCGGCGCATACGTCATGGATCGTTTCATGCATCTAATGGGGCTGCACGGCAAGTCGTTCCTGCCGTTGTTCCTGGGGTTCGGCTGCAACGTCCCGGCGGTGCTGGGCGCGCGAATTCTGGAAGAGCGCCGCGCGCGTTTCCTCACCATTCTTCTCGCGCCGCTGGTGCCCTGCACCGCGCGGCTCGCGGTCGTTGCATTCCTGGCACCGGCCTTCCTCGGCCCGTACGCTGCGGTGGGCTCACTGCTCCTGGTCGCGCTCAATCTGTTGGTCCTGGCCGTCGCGGGCATTGCGGTCAATAAGCTGGCGTTTAGAGGCGAGCAGACCGCCTTCATCATGGAGCTACCGCTCTACCATGTGCCAAACGCGCGCACGGTCGGGCTGTACGTCTGGAACAACACCAAGTCATTCCTGCAGAAGGCCGGCAGCCTGATCCTGGTGGCCTCGGTTGTCGTATGGGCGCTCTCGTCATTGCCGGGCGGCGATATCGAGACGAGCGTGCTGGCCGCATTCGGCCGGCTGCTGGAGCCCGTCGGCGCGTGGATGGGACTGTCCGACTGGCGCATGATCGTCGCGCTGATTACGAGCTTCTTTGCCAAGGAGAACACCATCGCGACCCTCGGCATCCTGTACAGCGGCAGTGAGCAGGCCGGCGCACTGGCCGCTCAGGTCGCGGCGGTGCTGGCGCCCGCGG
This sequence comes from uncultured Anaerolineales bacterium, assembly GCA_964614645.1. GTDB lineage: Bacteria > Chloroflexota > Anaerolineae > CG2-30-64-16 > CG2-30-64-16 > MWBF01. The sequence goes on along the minus strand of CAZTMA010000070.1, from coordinate 8,761 downwards.
CACGGCTGGCCTTCCTCGTCGTGACGATGCTCTTCATCCCCTGTCTGGCGACGACCATCACGATCAAACAGGAGACGAACTCCTGGCGCTGGACCGCGGCCAGCCTGGGCTTGCTGCTGGCCCTCTCGCTCGGCGCAGGGGTGCTGGTCTACCAGATCGGGCGGCTGCTATGAGCGGCGCGGTCATGGGCCGGCTGTTACAACTGTTAGGCGAAGGCGGCATCCGCTCCACCGCCGAGCTGGCGCGGCGGCTGGACATCAGCGAGGAGTTGGTCGGCCTGATGGTGGAAGACCTGACCCGCCGCGGCTATCTCGCGCCGCTGGATGCCGGGTGCTCGTCGGGCTGTGATTCATGCGGGCTGGCTGCGGCGTGTGGTGCCACGACGAAGCCGCCGGTGCTCGCACTGACCGAGAAGGGCCGGCGGGCGAGGCGATAACCGCGGAGACGCAAAGGGCGCGAAGGTACGCAAAGCTTTAGGATCTCTTCGCGTATCTTGGCGGTCTTTGCGTCTTCGCGGTGAATACAGGTTATAATCAACGCATCTCACTCGCAAGGATGCAAACATGGACGCCCGCGAACGACTCCTCACCGCGATCTCTAACGAAAAACCCGACCACCTGCCCGCGCAAGTCCACAACTGGATGCGCTACTACCTCGACACCTACCTCGGCGGCTGCGAGCCGTTCGAAGCCTATGACCGGTTCGGCATGGATCACGTCATCTACATGGCCCCGGAGTTTGTCTGGGACGAGCGTGACATGGCGAACTGGCAGACCGACCGCCGCGACCTGGGCACCGACGCTGACGGCAACCGCCTGTGGGCCGCCACCATCACGACCCCGGAGGGCGAGTTGCATCACGCAGGTGCGGCCAACGCGTTCACGCCCTGGGAGACGGAGTTCTTCATCAAGACCGAGCGCGACATGGAGCTGTTCGCCAAGTATGCGCCGGTGCCCGTGCGCCTCGACCCCACGCCGGTTATTGCCATGCAGGAGCGCCTGGGCAGCCGTGGCATCGTGCGTTCCTGGGCCTGGGGCTACGGGCAGGGCTCGCCCTGGCAGGATTTCTGCACGCTGGCCGACACGCAGACTGCGATCCTCTGGGGCATGGACAAGCCGGACTTTCTCCATTTCGCGCTGGACGCCATCCTCCAGAAGCGTCTGCGCTACGTCGAGATGCTCAAGGGCATCCCGATCGACCTCATCGAGGTCGGCGGCGGCGCAGGCTCGAATACCGTCATCAGTCCGAAATTCTTCCGCGAGTTCTGCCTGCCGTATGATCGCATCCAGAACGCGGCGCTGCACGAGTCGGGCATGAAGATTGTCTATCACCTCTGCGGTGGGCTGATGAAGATGCTCGAACTGGTGGTCGAGACCGGCGCGGATGGGCTGGAGACGATGACGCCGCCCAGCATGGGCGCGGACTGCGACCTCGCAGAGGCGGAGCGCCGCGTCGGCGACCGGCTGTTCTTCATCGGCGGGCTGGACCAGAACGCGTACTTCGAAAACGGGACGCCGGCGACAGTACGCGAGGCGGTCTTCCGGCTGCACGGGGCCTGTCCGAACGGCGGCTACATCTGCTGTCCTTCCGATCACTTCTTCTTTGGCGACCCGGTTAATCTCCAGGCGTTCGTCGATGCGGCCAGAGAATGCCGCTATAACTGATAACGGAGCTTTGCATGAACAGTCGAGAGCGTATTCGCGCGATTATTGCGCGCGAGCCGGCGGACCGCTGCGGCTTCTGGATGGGCAACCCCCATGCCGAAACGTGGCCCATCTATCACAAGTACTTTGGCACGCAGACTGAGCCCGAGCTGCGCCGCAAGTTGGGCGACGACCTGGTGTGGCTGTCGCCCGAGTTCTACAAGTCCACCTACCAGCACCCGGCGGGCCGCAGGTTCATCGACCTGCATTCGAGCAAGAAGAGCCACGGCGAGGCCGGGCCACTCGCTGCATGTGAGGACCCGCGGGAGGTGGAGGAGTTGCCCTGGCCCGACCTGTCTCTGCTCAACTTCGACGAGTGCCTGGCAGACCTGCGTGCGGCGGGCGACGTCTACCGGGCGAGCGGGTTCTGGACGCCGTTCTACCATCACCTGATGGACCTTTTTGGGATGGAAAACTATATGGTCAAGATGTATACCCATCCCGAGGTCGTGCAGGCCGCGACCGACCGCATCTGCAGCCTCTACTATGAGGCCAACGAGCGTTTCTTTGCGGCCGCGGGCGACCTGGTGGACGGGTTCTTCTTCGGCAACGACTTCGGCACGCAGCTCGACCTCATCTGCAGCCCGAAGCTGTTCGACCGGTTCATCATGCCGTGGTTCCGCCGCTTCACGGAGCAGGGTCACCGCCACGGCTACCAGGTCATCCTCCACTCGTGCGGCTCCATCTTCCGGGTCATCGACCGGCTGATCGACGCGGGCGTGGACTGCCTGCACCCGCTCCAGGCGCGGGCACGCAACATGGATGCGGAGACACTGGCTCGGGACTACAAGGGGCGAATTGCGTTCCTGGGGGGCATCGACACGCAGGATCTGCTGGTCAACGGCACGCCGGATGACATCCGCGCGGACGTGCGTCGTGTGAAGGCGCTGCTGGGGCCGTCGCTGATCGTCAGCCCCAGCCACGAGGCGCTGCTGCCCAACGTCCCGCCGGAGAACGTGCTGGCGATGGCGGAGGAAGCGGTACTGTAAGGGCGACCGCAAGGGTCGCCCTCGGTGCTACGTTTGTTCCTCAGCCAGCATATCGGTCAGGGTGCGCGCCTCGGACGTGAGCCGCGCGGCGGTGGAAAGATTCAGGCCGCCCGTGACGAGAAGGCCGGCCAACAGCAGAGCGGTGACGAGCGTTCCACCTGGCCCAAGCTGGATCGCCTGACCTCCACTCACCAGGGCAGCAGAACCCAGGCTTGCCGCCGCTGCGACAAGCCTGGCCTTGCGCCTGTGCCTCCGATAGCCATGGATGCCGTGATGAAACGGCGCTTCCACGACAGTCCGTAGAGGTACGCGGGGCGTGAGCCCGGCTCGCAAGGGTTGAGCAGCGCGCGACAGCTCGAATTCCGCCAGCACTCCGTAGTGATCGGAGTAGCCCTTCAGACCGTCGGGGTTCGGCTCCGGTACGCCGCCCATAACGAAGCGAGGGCACTGAGTTGTCAGGTGGTGCTTCGGCCCTGAACGCAATAAAACATAGTCGTAGAGGTCCGGCGGATGGATCGTGGCATAACCGTTACGCTCTGAGGGGAGAAACTGCGCGGCCAGGGGATCCGCCTCACCACCAGCTTCGGACAGGCCCCCCGCAGCCAGCAGCGCCCGATAGGTCGCGTCGTCCGGGTAGCAATTGAGGTCGCCGACCAAGATTGCAGGGGTCGCCTCCGACTCCTTGGAGATATAGCGCCCAACCTCGAGAGCCTGCGCGACCCGGTGAGCGGCAAACCGGTCCGGTCCCCATTGGAGGTAAGGTGCAATGAGGTGCACATTGTACACGTCCAGCGGGCCACCCGGGGTCCTCACGCGCACGCGGCCAACGCCTTTACCGGCGTAGTAATCTACGCGCACCAAGTCCTGAGGTCGACCGTTGAGCTTGAACCGCAGGAAGTCAGTTTCCACAATCGGATAGCGCGACAGGGTCAAGAGCCCGCTGCCCATGACACCCGAGGGGAAATAGTGGCTGTAGATTAGGCCAGCCTGCCGCGCGGCTTCGACCAGCAGGCGGCGGTCCTTGGCGTAGAACACCTCCTGCAGCCCCACCACATCGGCGTCGATTTCCCGCAGCGCGCGTCCAATCGCGCGCATCCGCGCAGCCCGGTCGCGCGAGATAACCGGAACACCCCAGGTGTTCAATGACAAGACGCGTACTAGCATCGCCCTCCTCAATTCAGGCAAACATCGAGTAAGATTCCTGTGTGAGGCCTCCATTATACTATAAGATACAATGCTGCTGCTAATTGGCGCGCCGGGGAACGTGCCGGCGCCGGCAATATCAGTTGCCCTCGCGGTGCGTCCCCGGACTCACTGCTACCTGTGATATACTCACCGTATCACTCAGCTGAAACAAGGTATCGGTGTCGCCACATCCGAAAGCTGCGCAAGGAACAAGCACAACATGGACAACGGAAACTTCCATTTTCAGGTCGGTGCGCTGAACTGCATCGCGCTGCAGGACAGCGTCGGGCTTGGCGGAGAGGCCGCGTCCTTCTTCGCCAATGCACCGGCTGACGAGCGCGACCATGCATGCCGGAGACACGGGGTGACGGAGCAGGTGACTCTGGCGCTCGCCTGCCTGCTTGTCGACACCGGCACGCAGCTCATCCTGGTCGATACCGGCGCGGGGCCGAGCGAGGACCCGGCGCTGGGCCGGCTGCACGAGCGCCTGCAGGCCGAGGGCATTGCCCCGGAGGACATCGACACGGTGATTCTGACGCACTGGCATTGGGATCACGTGTGGGGCAACACGCAGGCCGACGGGAGCCCGGCGTTCCCTCATGCGCGCTTCGTGGTGGGACGCACCGAGTGGGATTGGGCCACCGCAGAGGCGAACCGGCAGGCGCTCCGGGATGTCGGCGGCGAGCGCAGCCGCGATAATCTGCTGGCGGTAGCGGACCGGCTGCTGCTCGTGAATGATGAAACGGAGATCGTGCCGGGCATCCGGGCGATTGCCGCGCCGGGTCACACCGCCGGCCACATCGCCTTGCTGGTATCATCGGAGGGTGAGCAATTGCTGTGCCTCGGGGACGTCGTCCATCACCCGATTCACGTCGAGCACCCCGAGTGGCACACCGATTTCGACTTTGCGGCCGTGCAGACCGTCGCCACGCGGCATGCGCTGTTCACCCGCGCGGCGAACGAAGGAATGCTCGTCTTTGCACCGCACCTGCCGCCGATGGGCGTCGGGCATATCGTCGCCGCAGGGCATAGCTGGCGCTGGGAGCCGGTGTAGTAGACTCAGATTGACACACCGGTCCCTTACCGGCAGCCAAGGTCATCGTGCTCTGCCAAAAAGCCGCCTTGAACCGTAGGCAAATTCGCGCACACTTATCACTCGATCAGCAAGCTGAACGGATTACGCACCAATACATCTCCGTACCGCTGGCCTTCGGCCAAATCCTCGGACCAAACGACTTCACAACCCAGCCGCGATGCACTCTGAATAATCATCGCATCCCAGAAGGCAATTCCATATCGAGTATGAACGCGGATCGCACTTAAGATATCTTTCGGGTCGGGTCTGTGCATACGCCACGATGCCAACTGAGCGATGACTTCACTTGCCTCGTCAGCCGATAAAGGCTGCAGAACCTTGCGCGTGATCGTGACATAGAACTCCTGCAGCACCTGTGTGCTCACACATCCTTGTCGTTCAACCCACAGGCGTCTCACCAAATCTGCAGCAATGTCACGCTTTCGTCCACCGGACTCATCGTGTGCGTAGATCAGTATGTTGGTGTCGAGGAATTGCAGACCAGGCTTATCGTTCATGCAGTTCTTCTCGCGTCCACATTCTTTTGCCTTCCGTCCCCAGATTCCCTGGATGCTCAAGGATCGCCAGGTGACGTGTGTGTGCACGCTCATACTCATCCTCAGCCTCAACGATGTCATGCAGCGTCTGGGTGAGCAAGCCTGATAGCGACATCCCACGTTCCAGGGCCAGGCGTTTCGCCTTGAGCAGCACGGGCTTGGGTATAGATAACGTTACATTCTGTGTTTGCATGGTCACCTCACGTGGATAAGTGTACCACTTAATTGCGTGAGAGTCAATTCATCAAAGCCAGGTTTAGAGTACAAAAAACGGAGTTCGTATCCCGATACGAACTCCGCTAGCTTATTGGCAATCGGTTGTCACGTCCGTTGTGCAGATTACCCCAGCTTCAGTCCCTTGAAGTTCTGCACCTGTCCGGTGATGGCACGCTCGGTCGGGAGACGCTCGATGCTGGTCGCGCCGAAGAATCCGGCGATGCCCGGCATCCGCGCCAGCGCGGAGCCGACCGCGTCCGGTTCGTCGAACGGCCCGCCGTGGCAGATGGTCAGCAGGTCGGGCTTGACCTTGCGGCCCGCCTCGGCAATCTGCATGACGCGGTCGATGGCCTCGTCCAGCGTCAGCGCCACGCCCGCGCCGATGGAGCCGCCGGTGGTCAGGCCGACGTGCGCCACGAGCATGTCTGCGCCCGCCTGCGCCATCGCAGCCGCCTGGTCCGTGTCGAACACATAGGGCGTGGTCAGCAGGTCGAGCTTGTGCGCCTCGGCAATCATGGCAATCTCTTTGTCATAGCCCATGCCGGTGGCTTCCAGGTTGGCGCGGAAGGTGCCGTCGATCAGGCCCACGGTCGGGAAGTTCTGCACGCCCGTGAAGCCCATCTCCTTAATCTGCTTGAGGAAGACGGGCATCAGCCGGAACGGGTCCGTGCCGTTGACGCCGGCCAGGACGGGCGTGTTCTTGACGACCGGCAGGACCTCCGCAGCCATCTCGACCACGATGGCGTTGGCGTCGCCGTAGGCCAGCAGGCCCGCCAGCGAGCCGCGGCCCGCCATCCGGTAGCGGCCCGAGTTGTAGATGATGAGCAAATCCGCGCCGCCGGTCTCGGCGCACTTGGCCGAGATGCCGGTGCCCGCGCCGCAGCCGACGATGGGTTTGCCTGCCGCGCCCTGCGCCCGCAGACGCTTGAGGGCTTCTTCGCGTGTGATGAATGCCATGTCCCCTCCAGACGAGTTACAGGTTAGCAGGTTACAGGTTATGAACCTGCGACCTGCTAACTTTCAAACCTTCAACATGCCCAATAGCAGCGTCGTCGCCTTGTCGGCGAACTCCGGGTCGTTGATGTTGTGGTCCATCTCGATGAACGCGATGCCTGGCTTGAGGTTCGCCTTGATGGCGTTGAAGCACGCGGCGTCGGCTGCCGGGTCCCAGAAGAGGCCGCCAGGGCTGTCGAGCTGTGATACGCCCCCGAGCGGCACCAGGACGGCAACAGGCCCGTTCGCGGCGTTGGCTGCCGCGGCAATCATCTCGCCCATGCGGACGTTCTCTTCCACGGTGGTGCGCATCAGGGTCACATTAGGGTTCCACTGGTAGAGGTTGCGGCCCCGGTACTTCTCCGGCACGTTCTCGACGCCCCAGAAGTTGCACATATCGACGCAGCCGGGCGCCAGCACGGTGGGGATGCCGGCGCGCGCCGCGGCCATCATGCGGTCAGGCCCCGCGTTCATCACGCCGCCGCAGACGTAGTCGGCCAGCTCGGTCGTCGTCAGGTCGAGACAGGCGGTAATGTAGCCGCTGGCAATCAGCGATTCCATCGTCTTGCCGCCGGTGCCCGTCGCATGGAAGACCAGGACCTCATACCCCTGGCCTTCGAGCGTATGCTGCGCCCGGCTGACGCAGGCAGTCGTGTTGCCGAACATGCTTGCGGACACGAGCGGCCTGGTCTCGGCCAGCTCCTGCAACTCCTGGCTGACCATGCCGGCGATGGCGCCCGCAGCGTTGGCATAGATGCGCCGGCTGATGGAGTTGATGCCCGCGACATCCACGACGGTCGGGATCATGGTGATGTCGGTGGTGCCGACGTACGCGGAGACATCGCCGCCGCCCACGGTCGAAGCCATGACCTTCGGCACGCCGACCGGCAGGCTGCGCATCGCGCGCGTGGCGATGGATGTGCCGCCGCTGCCGGCCATGCCGAGGATGCCGCCCAGGCGGCCGGCGTCGTACAGGTCCTTGACGACCCGCGCGAGACCCGCGGCCATGGTCTCCATCGCCAGGGTCTTATCCTTCCCGGTCCGCAGCTCGGCAAGGCTGTGGCCGCCGGCGCGCGCAACTTCCTCCGCAGTCACATCGGGCTGTACGGTCGGGTCGGCCATGACGCCGAAGTCCACGAGGATGGTCTCCAGCCCGCGCGCAGCGATGAGGTCACGCACGAAGCGGAATTCTTCGCCCTTGGTATCGAGAGCGCCTACAATGACGACAGGTTTTGGCATCTGCAACCTCCTTGTGTGATCGCCATAACATGATAATGGGGTGGCGTCGCGGCGACGCTGCAGAGGTGAGGCGGGGGCCCTTAGGCGCAGAAACGTCCCGCCGGGACGTCTCTGCCGAGAAACCTAATGCAACAGCGGCAGCGGGTTGACCAGCCGGCCGAAGTCGCGCAGCTCGAAGTGCAGGTGCGGGCCGGTGACGTTGCCGTTCGCGCCGCTCGCGCCGATGACCTGGCCCTTCGCCACCACTTGTCCCTTTTCGACGTAGATGTCGCTGAGGTGTGCGTACAGCGTCACATAGTCGATGCCGTGATCGATGACCACTCGGAAGCCGTAGCCCGTCGGGTTCCAGCCCGAATAGACGACCGTGCCACGATCCGCTGCCTTGACCGGTGTTCCGTTCGGCACCGCAATATCGATCGCTACGTGGCCCAGCCGTGCGCCCTGCGAAATCCACCCCTTCACCGGCCAGATGAAGTGGCCGTCGCCGTAGGGCCAATCCTCGTAATCCGTGCCGGCGAGCGCGTCCCCGGGGATGCTGACAGTGCGCGGCTCGGGACGGAACTCACCTTTGGGTCGCGCTCCGGGCAGCAGCACGCGCTGGCGCGCCACCACGCGGTAGGGCGAAACGGTGAAGCCATTCCACGGCACGCTGATGATATCGTCCACGGTCAGCCGGTGGCGCGCCGCGATGCCGGCCAGCGTATCGCCGGGCGTTACCGTGTAGCACAGGTCATTGAGCGCGGGCACCATGATGGTCTGTCCCGGCGTGAGCGTTTCAGCATCCGGGCCGGTGGGCGTCGTCAC
>CAZTMA010000069.1:24525-25973 GCA_964614645.1 uncultured Anaerolineales bacterium | reverse complement strand
TTTTCTTGAGACAAAAGTCCCTGACGCACCAGGGCCACCTGGCCTATCATGCCCTCAAGATGACAACCACAGGAGGGTGCTATGAAGGCCACTGAAGTTTTGATGTCAGAACACCGCGTCATCGAGCGCGTGCTGACGAGCCTGGAGCGGGCGGCAACCAACCTCAGCGAGGGCCGGGCGGTGCGGCCCGGGTTCTTCACCGATGCGGCGGACTTCATCAAGGGATTTGCCGATGGGTGCCACCATGTGAAGGAAGAAAACGTGCTCTTCGAGGCAGTCGTGCAGGCCGGCCTGCCGCGCGAGGTCGGCCCGGTCGCGGTGATGCTGTCCGAGCACGAGCAGGGCCGCGCGTACACGCGGGGCATGCGTGCGGCGGCAGAGCGGCTGGCCGCCGGCGACTTCCTCGCGCGCGGGGACGTGGTGCGCAATGCGCTGGGCTACGTCGGCCTGCTGCGCCAGCACATCCAGAAGGAAGACGGCGTGCTCTTCCCGATGGCCGACCAGATGATCCCCACGGCGCAGCATGATGCGGTGTGGGAGGGCTTCGAGCGCGTCGAGCACGAGGAGACCGGCGAGGGCGTGCACGAGAAGTATCTCGCGCTGGCGGAGTCGCTCGAACGCGAGGTCGCCTGAACAGCACCTGCCGCTGAGAGCGGGTTCAGACCTGTGGTAGAATGGCCTCAGTTGACACACTGTTGACTGAGGCTTTTGTTTGCACGAACTTCCCATCACCCAGGGCATCCTCAGGATCGCACTCGAAGCGGCCGACCGCGCAGGCGCGCCGCGCATCCGCGCAATCCACCTGGTCGTCGGCGACCTGAGCAGCATCGTGGATGACTCGGTGCAGTTCTATTTCGACCTGCTGAGCCAGGACACGGCCGCTGCGGGCGCGCGGCTGTGCTTTGAGCGGCAGCCCGCGACGATGGCCTGCCGCGACTGCGGGCGGACGTTCGAGGTGCGGCCGCCGCTGCCGCGTGCGTGCCCCCACTGCGCGGGCGAGCGGCTCCAGGTGACGGGCGGCCGTGAGCTGCGCGTCGCCAGTATCGAGGTGGCAGAGAGCGATGGAGATTGACGTTTCGCGGCGCATCCTGAGCGCCAACGACGCGGTCGCGGCGGAGAACCGCGTGGCGCTCGAACGGGCGGGCATCGTGGCCCTCAACCTGATGGCGTCGCCGGGTGCGGGCAAGACGAGCCTCATCCTCGCGACGGTCGAGCGGCTGCCGCAGGGCATCCGCCCCGCGGTCATCGAGGGCGACCTGGCTTCCAGCATCGACACGGACACGCTGCTCGCGCATGGTATCCCCGCGGTCCAGATCAACACCGGCGGCGGGTGTCACCTGGACGCGCCGATGGTGCGGTCCGCTCTGCCTCGGCTGCCGCTGGGCGAGATCGCGCTGCGCGTGGTCGTCGTCGGCGCGGTGGAGGAAGAGGCGGCTACCAGCAAGGGC
>CAZTMA010000069.1:0-24515 GCA_964614645.1 uncultured Anaerolineales bacterium | reverse complement strand
ATCGACCTGCTGTTCGTCGAGAACGTGGGCAACCTGGTCTGTCCTGCGGAGTTCGACCTGGGCGCGCGCGCTGCGGTGGTCGTTGCGAGCGTGCCGGAGGGGCACGACAAGCCCTACAAGTACCCGGGGATGTTTGCGGCCGCCGATGCGGTGGTGCTGAACAAAGCCGACCTCATGCCGTACTTCGACTTCGACCTGGAGTCCTTCCGCCGCGGCCTGGCGATGGTCAACCCCGCCGCGCCCCTGTTCCTCCTCTCCTGCCGGACGGGGGAGGGGGTGGACGCGTGGGTCGCGTGGGTGCTTGACGGGGTGAAGAGGTGAACAGGAGAAGAGGAGAACAGGTGAACAGGTGATGTCGGAGTCGAGGCTTCAGCCGGGTTGAGCGTGAACCAGCTTGCACAGGGTTGCTGGTCGCGGCCTCGACTTCGAATTCGTTCGATTGTCCGTGCACTGCTTGCATCTGAGGATGCAAGCTCCTCACCCCGTCACCCCGTCACCTCTTCACCTGTTCCCCTGTTCCCCTGTTCCCCCGTTCCCCCGTTCCCCCGTTCACCCCGTCACTCCCGCACGTGCCCCGCGCCGATGCCGATCCACTTGTAGGTCGTAAGATCGGCCAGGCCCATCGGGCCGCGGGCGTGGAGCTTCTGAGTGCTGACCGCGACCTCCGCGCCCAGGCCGAACTGGCCGCCGTCGGTGAAGCGAGTGCTGGCATTGACGTAGACCGCGGCGGAATTGACCTCGTCCACGAAGCGGTTGGCGTTGCGCCAGTCGTTGGTCAGGATGCTGTCGGAGTGCTCGGTGCTGTGTGCGTGGATGTGCGCGATGGCCTCGTCCAGCCCGTCCACGATCTTGACGCCGAGGACCAGGCTGAGCCACTCGATGTCGAAGTCGTCCTTCCCCGCGGGCACGACCTGCGCGCCGCGGCTGTCACCCTGCAGGATCTCCAGCGCGTCGCCCGCTGCGCGCAGCTCAACCCGGCTCTGCGCCAGCCGGGCCGCCATCTCCGGGAGAAAGTCGCGGGCCACCGCGCGGTGCACCAGCACGGTGTCGAGCGCGTTGCACACGCTGGGCCGCTGCACCTTGGCGTTGTCCACGATGTCGACCGCGCGGGCGAGGTCGGCCGTCTCGTCGACGAAGACGTGGCAGATGCCGATGCCGCCGGTGATGACCGGAATGGTGCTCTGCTCCCGGCAAAGGCGGTGCAGGCTGGCGCCGCCGCGCGGCACGATCATGTCCACGTAGCGATCCAGCCTTAGCAACTCCGTCACGTGGCTCCGGTCGGGGTCCGCGATGTACTGGACCGCGGCGCGGGGCAGCCCGCAGCGGTCCAGCGCGGCCTGGATGACCTCGACGAGCGCGAGGTTGCTGCGCAGGGTTTCGCTGCCCCCGCGCAGGATGGTCGCGTTGCCCGTCTTCAGGCACAGCGTCGCCACGTCGATGGTGACGTTGGGCCGCGCCTCGTAGATGACGCCGATCACGCCGATGGGAATGCGCCGCTTGCTCAGCCGCATTCCGTTGGGCAGCACGCGGCTCTCCAGCTCCTCGCCGACGGGGTCGGGCAGTTCCGCGATCTGCCGGACGTCCGCAGCCAGGGCCGCGACGCGCTGCGGGTTCAGCAGCAGCCGGTCGAGCAGCGCGTCGCTCAGGCCCCGGTCGCGGCCCGCGGCCACGTCCGCAGCGTTCTGGCTGAGGATAGTATCCGTCTGCGCCTCCAGCTCATCTGCAATCGCCAGGAGCGCCGCATTCTTGGCGGCCGCCGGCAGGATGGCGAGCCGGCGGCCGGCTGCGCGGGCCAGTTGCCCCATTTCATTCAGATCGGTCATGTGTTTCCTCACTGCTCACAGCAAGATCAGGTCGTTGCGGTGGACCGCCACCGGCCCCACCGTATAACCGAGGCGCTCGGCAATCTGGTCCGAGCGGCAGCCGGCGATGCTGCGGAGGTCGGCTGCGCTGTAGCGGGCAATGCCGCGGGCCACCGGCTTGTCGCCCGGGCCGACGATCAGCACCGTGTCTCCGCGGCTGAACGCCCCGGCGATGCCGACCACGCCCGCAGGCAGCAGACTGCCGCCCTTCTGCCGCAGCGCGCGCACCGCGCCCGCATCCACGACCACACGACCGTCGGCCTTCGCACCGCCGAGAATCCAGCGCTTGCGGTTCTCCAGCGGTGTCTCCAGCGCAGGGAAACGCGTGCCGATGGGGTCGTCCGCGGCCGCATGCAGGATGACGTCGGGTGCGCGGCCCGCTGCGATGACCACGTCCACGCCCGCGCGGCGCGCGATGTCCGCGGCCTGCAGCTTGGTCATCATGCCGCCCGTGCCCAGCCCGCTGATGCTGCCGCCGGCCAGTGCGGCCAGGTCATCGTCGATCTCGGTCACTTCGGGAATCAACTGCGCCTCGGGGTGCTTGTGCGGGTCGGCCGTGTACAGCCCGTCCAGGTCGGTCAGGATCAGCAGCAGATCGGCCTCGGCCAGCAGCGCAACGAGCGCCGACAGGTTGTCGTTGTCGCCCACCTTGATTTCTGCAGTGGCGACCGCGTCATTCTCGTTAATGACCGGCACGATCCGGTGTTCGAGCAGGGCGAGCAGCGCGTCGCGCGCGTTGAGGAACCGGCCCCGGTCGCGCACGTCCGCGCGGGTCAGCAGGAGCTGGCCGACGTTGATGTCGTAGATTTCGAAGAGGCTCTCCCAGATGAGCATGAGGCGGCTCTGGCCGACCGCGGCAAGCATCTGCTTGGTCGCGACGGTCACGGGCAGGTCGGGATGGCCGAGGCGCTCGCGGCCCGCGGCAATCGCGCCGGAGGTGACGATGATGACATCGCACCCGCGCTGGTAGAGCAGCGCGGCCTGGCGCACCAGCTCCACCATGTGGGCGCGGTTGAGGCGCCGCGTGCCGCCGGTGAGCACGCTCGTCCCGAGCTTGATGACGATCCGTTTGTGCATGAGACCATTCTTCGCTGCAGGATACAACGCAACGGTGCGGAGGACGTTCGGCGGCGAACGCGGTACAGGAGGCCGTAGTATACTGCGGACGATGTGGCCGGTCAACCGCGCGCAGCCCGGGAAGCGTGGCTGAATAGAACACTGATTGGACTGATTGAACTGATCTATGCCGTTTCTCCATATATCAATAATCAGCGTCAATCAGTCCAATCAGGGCCAACCGCAGTTGGCACATCTGAGTACTATTTCCCCCAGAACCACGCGGGTGCGAGGCGCCAGGAGACGGGGGCGGTGCCCAGGTTGTCGCCCAGCGCGAACTCGAGCTCATTGTACGCGCCGCTGAAATAGAAGTGGGTGTAGGTGTTCTGCGCCGTCTTGCTCTCGGCCTTCAGGCTCATCGACCCCGACAGGACGCGGCCCGGCGCATTGGCCGGCACGGGCAGTTCGAACAGGTACGGAGTGCCCGGCGAGTCCTTGCGCGGCCCGCTTGGCACCCCATCGTTGGTGTAAATCGTTTCCACCCAGGAGTGGAAGTCGATTGTGTAGTGACACGCGGTCGCGTCGATGTTCATCTTTGCGTAGCTCGTGTAACTGCCCGCCAGGTTGAGCGGACCGTTGCCGACCCACGTAGCGGTGTTCGAACCATACTGCGTAGACGAGACTACCCGGTCGTCGATCGTGCCGCTCCCGCCGGCAGCATCGCCTTGCCAGCGTTCACGGCCACCCCAGCCCGAGACCGTTGCCATGCCGTAGCGCATCGATGCGGACCGCTTGACGCTGGCCGTGATCGTCGTGTCATCCACCGTGCGCGTGCTGTTGTTCGCGTAAGAGAAATCCACCGTTCCTTCCCAGTCGCGCACTGCCTTTACCCACTCGCACGCTACACACTTGCGCACGCTGCTCGGGTCGAACTGCGACGCGGGGAGGCCGATGAGCTGCGCCTGCCGCGCGATGGCGAGCACCCGCTGCACCTGGGATGGGTTCTCCCAGTCGAGGCAGGGCGTGGTCGCATCGTACCAGCAGGCGTACATGGCGCCGACCAGCGCATCGTTGATCGCCTGGCTTTCCGCAGCGAACGATGCGTCCATTCCCAACAACTGCACCTGCCGCAGCCAGCCCAGCGCGAGGCTAATAGCGCGGTCGACCGCAGCCTGGCCCGCCTTGCCGCGGCAGCCGGTCATTTGTGCGGCTGTCAGGGTGGGCTGGACCACCTCGCTGTACATCCGGCGCGTGAGAGCCTCCAACTTGGCGGCGAACTCCGGATCACCCGGCCGGCCGGTCAGTTGGGCCGCGCGTTCGGCCTGAATGAGCGCCGCGATCTCGCTGGCAATCTGCTCCATGAGCCCGCTCGGCGGGTTCCCCTGCAGCGCACCGCTCTCCCCCGATCCGACGCCGTAGCCGCTGAAGTGCGACACGAGCATGGCGATGCGGGCCGGATTGCTGCGGTCGTAGATGGGCGGATGCAGGCGGATGTTCTCCCCGTCCCCGTCATACGCCAGGAAGACCTGGCGGTCGGCCGGGATGGGTGAGGCCGGCTCGATGGTCAGCGTGGCCGGCTTGAGGAACTGCAGCCCCGCCGGCTGAAAGTCGACGGCCGCAGCGATGCCGCCCGACAGCGGCAACCCCGGCATGGCGCTGACGACCGTCATCGTCACGGTCTGCGTGACCCACAGCGCGCCGTCGGGGATGGCCAGCGAGAACTTCGTCCCGTTGCTGCTGGTAAGGGCGACGGTCGCGCCCGCGGGCGGGACGACCTGCTGCACCCGCTGTGACGGGTCAAGCACGACCTGCACATCCAGAGGATCGGTGTTGCTGAACTGCCGTCCCACGAGCGGGAGGAAGATAGTACTGTCGGCCTGGGTCTCAGCGCGCACGGCGCCGGGCATCGCCGGGGCGACAAGCGCCAGGACGACGGCCGTGAGCATCGCGCGCCAAAAAAGAGGTCGACTGGACATGATGTGGCCTTTCTACGCGGGCGGGGCACGCAAACCCGCGCGAGCTGCGATGGTGTATTGCACGGGGCCGGTAAAGGTCGCCCAGCGCCGCGCCATCGCGTCTTAAGTTACATTATAGAGGGAATTGGGGCCTGGGGTCAAGGACGAATAGGACACTGATGACGCTGATTGGACTGATTGACGCTGATCTCTTGATAGAAATATACAGAAAAGGATCAGTGTCTATCAGTCTTATCAGTCCAATCAGCGTTCTATTCAGCGTCTCCCCAACTGGCGGATGCCCCCCACGATGATGAGCAGGAGGGAGGCGGCGAAGCAGGCGTATTTGACGATGCCTGCGGCGGAGGTGACCCAGGCCAGCGGGGAGGCGGCGCCGTTATAGGTCGACGCGAGAATCACGGCGGTGACGTTCTCCAGCAGGTCCATCAGCCCGCCGAGCAGCGGGATGGCGAGCAGCCGCCGCGCGGGCTCGCGGTCGTGCCAGCGGACGATGAGCGCGGCGAAGAGCGCGGTGTAGACGAGGGGGAAGGCCACGTCGAGCGTCAGCTGTGTCGCCACATACAGGCTCCGGCCCGACTCGCCCAGCGCCTCCAGCACGTCCCGCGCGCCGTCGGGCGTGTACCCGATGCGCACGTCCAGCGTGGGCACGCCGCCTAGCGCGCGGCTGCGGAGCTGGAACCCCAGGAACAGCAGGACGAACGCGGCCACCAGTCCACCGATGACCGGCCAGGTCGCGAGCCGCGCGACGAATGCATACACCCGATCCAGTCGTGTGCGTGAGAATGATTGGGCCATGGTGGGTTACTCCGTTCTGATACAAAGCTTAATACAACGCTGATAACGCTGATGAGACTGATTTACGCTGATCTTTTCTTTCTAGTACCGCTGCGGCTGGTCTCCTCTGTTGTGGCTCGGTTGGCCCAAGCGCTGGGCGAGACCGGGCACGGCAAGATCAAAAAGTCAAATATCAGCGTTCATCAGGGCCAACCTCAGGTTGGCACATCAGCGTCATCAGCGTTCTATTCCACCGCGCACACCAGCTCAGGCGCCCCCCAGAAGGGCGGCAGGTAGGCCGGGGCGTCGGTGAGCGGGAGGATTTCGGCGGCGAGGCGGATGCCCAGGGCCTCAGCCATGAACTGCCGCCGGGCTTCGATGCGCGCCCACATCTCAGGGTAGTGGGCGCGCATCTCGCTCTGCAGCGCCTCGTCCGCGACCGCGATGGTATCCTCGCAGTTGAGCGTGTAGCCGACCGGCAGGGGTGTGGGGATGATGTCGACCTGGAAGACCATGCCCGACCGGATCTGCTCGGTGCTGTCGGGGCGGATGGGCGAGTGCAGCCACTCCTCGAACGAGCCGAGGTGGCCGGGGTTGAGGCTGGACCGCAGGCCACTGTCGCCGAACGCGCGGCCGACCGCCGCGAAGATTTCGCCGCCCGTCGCGCCGATGCGCATCGACTCGTACCAGGTTGCCTGGCCGCGGAAGTAGGGCGCGACTGTTTCCCGGAAGAACGGCTCATCCGGCTCGGCCAGCAGCATGCCCGCGCGGCAGACGAGGCTGCCCCAATAGCCGGCCGCGACCGAGATGGCGTCGCCCTGTTCGATGATCTTCGTGGTCGGGCTGCGCAGGCCGTTCAGCTCGTCCTTGCCCGTGGTCACGATCGGGTGCATGGTCATGGGCTGGCCCGCGTAGCCCAGCAACTGGGCGGCGGCCATCTCGGTCATGCCGGGCCGCGTGCCCCTGAGGACGCCAAACACCGACGCGGACGCGTGCCGCGCGCCCCACTCGAACAGGGCGATCTGCGAGGCGCAATTGGCCGCGCGGTGGCCCCGTTCGGGGTGCATCAGCCAGTGCGTGCCGTCGGTGACCTCGCCCTTGGGCCCGACCAGGGCGGCCAGGACGTGCACGAGGAACGCGGGCACAAACGCCGGCTGCGCCAGGTGCGCGGGGGCAGCCTCCTCCGGCTTGAGATACTTCCAGCCGACGACGCTGACCCGTTGGCCGGCGCGGATGCCCGCGTGCGCGAGCACGTCCTGCAGCCGCGGGGCAATGTGCCGCGCCTGGCCCGGCAGGCTGAACGTCTGGCAGAGCAGGACCTCGGCCTCGATGGGTAGGACCGCGAGATAGCCCATGCCCTCGTTGCCGGTGAGGAGGATGCGCCGGCTGCCCGGGCCGAGCAGCAGCAGCGCCTCCTCGAAGCGGGGGTCGAAGTTGATGAGCCAGGTGAGGTTGGCGTAGTGCTCGCGGTCAGCGTAGACTGCGACCCAGTCGGCCCCGGCGGCGTCGTAGAGCGCGACGCAGCGCGCTGCGTACTCGGCTGCGGGAATCGCGGGCAGCGGGTCGGTGTTACCGAAGGCCGGCGCCGGGATGTGACGAAGTGTGATGTTCATAAGCCCCCTGATGGATTGCGGATTCAAGATTGAAGATTGAAGATTAGCGGCCTGATGGCCGCGTCAGGATGCGCACGAGTGCGGCGGCGGCGACAATGGCCCAGGTCGCCTCGAGGACGACGAAGGGGATGAAGCCGATCAGCCAGGAGGCGTAGCCCGAGAGCGCTGCGCCGACCAGGTTGAGCAGGGTGTAGGCCACGCTGTCCTGCGCGAGGCGCTTGATGAGGTTGAGGAAGAAGGCAACCAGCAGCAGGGTCACACCGGCCGAGCCGATCAGGGTCGAATTCATCCTTGCCTCCGGGAGAGTGATCTGGGATATTCTAACCGGTTTGGCCCGCCCCGTCGAATGATTGGCGCGAACGCTGGGCGGATGTGTATGCCTCGCACGCGCACGCCCGGCTCGGTTGTGCATCCTCTGGTTGCCAAGACGGTCAGAGTCAGCTGCGGAGCAGCGCGGCGCGGCTGCGGACTAGCCCGGCTCCGTCGCGGGAAGGCCTGCGGCGGGCGGGCGGACCGGCAGGAGCTCCGCCGGCGATACCTCGCTCAACCCTGGCTGGAATGTGACGCTGCGCATGTAGTATGAGTAGCCAAAGCTGTCGGGGCCGCGGAAGACGGCGATGAACCAGTAGTAGGGGGCGCCGTAGGCCATGCCCGCACCCAAGCCGTTCAGCGTGTAGCTGCCCGCGTCGCCCAGGTCGTTCGTCTGCCACCAGTCAGAGCCCTCCGGATCCATGAAGAGCACACGGTAGGTGTCGCCGGCCAGGTTCCGCCGCTGCCACGTGAAGGTGGCAGGCAGCGTCATGGTGGCGCCGGATGCGGGGGAGAGCAGCACGACGTTCGCGATGTCGAAGTCGCCGGCCGGCACGTTGGCCCCGGCCGCATAGCCGGTGATTTCCGGCCCGTACCACAGGTAGAGCAGGCTGGGGTCGGTCTCGTTCGGGCCGTAGGCCACGTAGTAGGCCACGTCGACCGGCAGTGCCGGAATGCCGGAGAAGCTGTAGCGGCCGTCGGATGCGGTCACGGCCTGCGCGACCTCGACGTCGCCCAGGTCATCGGTGCGATACAGGCCCAGCGCGATCCCAGCCGCGGGCGCGCCGCCCTTCGTGACCCGCCCGTACAGGCCCGTGCCGGCAGGTGTGGTGGTGGACGTCGCCGTGACGGTCGGTGTCTGCGTCGCAGTGCGCGTCGCCGCCGGCGTCAGGCTGGGTGTGGCGGTGCGGGTCGACGTGGGCGTTGGCCCGGCCGTTGCGGTGCGCGTTGCGGTCCTGGTGGGGGTCGGGGTGGCCAACGCAGTGCCGGACGGCGTGGGCGTACGCGTCCGGGTGGCAGTGGGCGTGGCGACCGCGCTTCCGCGCGCGGTCACCTCGATGGCCGCGACCAGGGCCGCATCCCGCACGCTGGCGAAGTCGATGTTGAGCTGGCCGTCGCTCACCGTGATATCGAAGGCTCGCTGGTAGGCCGTATCGTGCCCGGCCACCGCGTAGAGATCCAGCTCGGCGATGACGGCCTGGCCCTCGATCCTGACGTCGAAGATGCGCTTGCCGGCCGCGGTGAAGTAGGTCTCGTTGAAGCCCAGGCTCACGCGGTAGTCGCCGTCCGGCACATCGGCCAGGAGGCTCCACGTGCCGTATGCCCAGTGCACGGTCTGGTACTGCAGGTCGTCCTCGGTGCCCGCGATCGGGTCGGCCGTCGATGCCTGCGCCCCCGTGGTGAAGCCCCAACTGCCGGCCGCGTAGGCCTGGTCGGGCAGCCAGGTGCGCCCGGCCCGGTCGGTGGTGACAGCCGTGCTCCCCGCATCCACGCGCAGCTCGTAGGGCAGCGCGTAGGTGCACGCGGCGAGATCGTCGTAGGTCGCGACGCTGTTGTAGGCCCAGACGCCGAAGTTGCCCGCGGCGTACGTCGCATCGGTGGCCGTCACGCGCTTGACGCCGTCCAGGTAACCCTCGATGACCGGGCCGCGGGCTTCGATGCGCAGCCGGTAGGTCCGGTCGCGCTGCACGTCGAGCGCGTAGGAGGCCAGGACCTTGTAGGGCCGCTTCGCCAGCACCAGCAGGCCGCCGTTGACGTCGAGGAAGAGATCGTAGCCGTGCGTGCCGTCCGTGGCGCGGAAGCTGAGCCCGGCTCCAGTGCCCTGGCGCACGTTGACGCGGCCTTCGTAGCGGAAGTTGAGCGCGGGCCGCGCGGTGATGTTCCACGCATCGGCCACCGGGCCGGAGGCGCCCAGCATGTACCCGCCCGGGTTGGTCCACGTCCCGCCCGTGGACGTCCAGCCCGGGAGGCCGGCCGCGGCGAAGTCCGCGCTGAAAAGCGGCGTACACCGCTCCGGCGGCAGCGGATCGCCTGCCGCGCCGCTCTGGAAGATCAGCGGCAGGTAGGTCGGGCCGCCCACCTGCAGGGTGATGGCTGCGCTCCCCTCGCTGCCGCCGGCATCGCGGCCGGTCAGGGTGATGGTATGCGCGCCGCTCGCCAGCTTTGTGAGACTCACCGTTGGCCCATAGCCCAGGATGCCCTGCCGGTCGGAGTGCCACGTGAGCGCGGCGCCGGACAGGAAGCCCTCCTCGGTGTCATAGGCCGAGCCGTGCAGGGTCAGCACGCTCCCGGGCAACCAGGCCTGGCCGTCCGCAGGCTGGATAATCGTGACCTGCGGCGGCTTCGCGGCCACGGTGAAGGCCGCGCGGCTGTCGCCCGGCGCGGTATTCAGCCCGTCGGTCGCGAGCACGCGGATGTAGCCCCGATCCGTGCCCGGCAGCGCGCGTGAATCCACGATCAGCTCATTCTCCATAATGTCGGCGTCCAGCCCGCGCCACGAGCCCTTGCCGTCCGCGCTGAACAGCACCGTGAACCGCAGCGGATCGCCGTCCGCGTCGCTCGCGCTCCAGCGGATGCGGCCCCCGGCGGTCCACTGCTCCCCGCCGGCCGGCTCCAGCACGGTCACCTGGGGCGCATTGGCGCTGCGCGTCCGGCGGGCCAGGACCAGCTCCTCCCGCCGCAGGACCACTTCCGTGACCCCGGTGCGGTCGGGCACGAACAGCAGGAAGGGGCTGGCGCGCACCGTCTGCTGCGTCTCGTAGTCGACGAACGATGCGTCGAAGCAGTAGGTGGCCAGTTCGGCCCCGCCCGCGCCGAGCAGCGCGACGCAGAAGCTCGTGCCGGCCGGGGGCAGGGCGGGCGGCCGGGGCGGGTTGACGCGCGTGATGGGGTCGAGGCGTCCGCTGCCGTCGCTGAAGAGCTGGCCGCTGACCATCAGGTAATCGGCCGCAGCCGCGAGCGACTCCTCAGCCACCGCCGGCACAGCTGCGTCTGTGCTGATGGCGGCATCTGCGGTGGCGGCTGCACCGCCACCCCACGGGTTGATGCAATAGTACTCGAAATCCGCAGGGGCTGCGCCCCCGCCCCAGGCCGCGAGGCCCATCCGGAAGGCAGTCATGCCGGCCTGGTACTCGAAGACCTGCACCGGCGTATCGGCCGTCACGCCGTAGTAGCCGGTGAACGAGGTCCCGTTCCGGATGATCCGCAGGTAGGTCGCCAGCCCGCCGAAGTCGAGCGCATGGACCTCGCGCGCGCCCCCGCTCTCGGCAACGAAGATGACCTTGCTCCCCTGGTCATGCGCGCGGGCCAGGAACAGGTAGTTGTCGTCATCCTGGTAGATCATCAGGCCGGCGGCCTGGCCCTGCAGCGCGGGTGCGAAGGAGAGCCGCGTCGATACGTCGAAGTTGCCGGTGGGCAGCGGCTGGAGCAGCAGGTTGCGGGCATTGTTCTGGGCCCCCGCGAGTTCGCCGGGCAGGGTCAGGAGGCGCAGATAGCCGGGCCGCGCGGCCGTGCTCCAGCCGCCCGCGTCCTCGCGCACCCAGCTCCACGGTGGCCCGACGCTGTCGAGGGGATACCACCATTGGCACTGCGGCGCGGGCGTCGGCGACGGTGTGACCGGCGGAGTCGGGACCGCCTCGCTGCTGCACGGTGGCGCCAGCACCTGGTACAGCCCGGTCTCGCCCACGGGGTCGCCCGAATAGTGGAACGGCGAGATCCAGAGCTCATTATCATCCCGGTAGGTCATGAGGTCGTAGTAGACGGCCGGGTCCTTGACGCGCACGGGTGCACTCAGCGTATCGACGCCGACCTCCTGGATCGTGCAATCCGTGAAGTAGACCGGCCACAGGGAAGCATCATCGCCCTCCGCCCAGCCGTCCGGCAGGTTGGGGTGGTGCAGCCCGAAGTTGTGGCCGATCTCGTGGGCCAGGGTCCAGTCAAAGCTTGCCCCTGCCTGCGCCCAGAAGACCTGGTCCGTTCCGTTGGGGTCTCCCCAGCTTGGATCGGACCGGCCGATGGTCGAGGTCACCGCGGGCATGTCCGGCAGCCAGCCGATGAGCTGCGACAGGGGCTGCCGCAGCGGCTGGGGCCACTGGGCCAGCGCCAGCAACTTGCGCAGGCGCACGGTCAGGAGCTGGCGGTTCTCGGGCGTATCCATCGGCCCATCCCACGTGATGGCCGGCAGGAGTTGGAAGTACTGCAGGGCGTCCTCGCTGCCGACCGGGTAGACGCGGCGGAAGGCGCGGGGGTCCAGCCACCGGATGAAATCGGGATCCGGCGACAGCACGCCGGCCGGTCCGCCCGTGTCGTAGTTGACCGGCACATAGCCCAGCTGCACCGGGCAGCGCTCGTTGAAGCTCACCGTGATGCTGTCCGCATTGTTCGCCTCATCGGTCTCCGGCACCCAATCCCTGGGGTCCAGCTCAGCCACGAGCGTCACCTGCCCGCCCAACCACGCCTCAGGCAGGAAGAAGTTGAGTGCAGCATTCTGCTCCGCCCGGGTGGCGCGCTTGCTCGCCGTGATCCGCCAGTTATCGGGCCACAGCGGGCTCAACGGCAGCTCATCGCCTCCCCGGTAGCCGCGCAGCACGCCCGCGACGTTGGGCACCGCGTCGTAGCTGACACTCCCGGTATCCACGAAGACGCGCGCGGCCGTGTACTTGTCCTGCACCAGCGGGATCGAGTTATCTTCGTCCTGCGTAGCCTGCACGACCTCGATGCGCTTCACGGTCAGGTCGGGGATCTCGGTCGGCGTCGGCGTGACCGTGGCAGTCGCGGTCGGCGTGGGAGTGGGCGGGTCCGGCGGGCAGTCGGGAGGGCGGGGCGGGATGACGACGTCGCCGCCGATCTGCGGGCAGTTCGTAAAGGGATTCCAGGACGAGTGATGGCGCACGCCGTCGACGACAATCCACCACGGGCAGTTGCTCCAGATGGCAAAGGTCCCGCGGTCGCTGATGCGCGAGCAGAGGTGGGCCCACGCCTCCTCGTCGGTGCAATACGGCCCCATGACACGGGCCTTGCGCACGGGGGTGCAGTTGGGAGGCAGCCCGCCGCAGGGATAGGAATAGGTGCATTCCGGCGTGGTCAGGATCGCCTCGGGGTCAACGTAGAGCATCCCGAAGATGTTCAGGGCCTCCCAGACGACCCACCGGGTATACTGGGGGGCGGCGGCCGGGCGGTCGCCGTCATTGGGGCAAGCTTGCTCCGCGCCGGCCTGCTCCGTGCAGGTCCCGGCCCAGTCGAGCCAGCCGGCTTGCGCGGCCGAAGGGGTGGCCGGCAGCAGCGTATCGGGCGCCGGGGTCGGGATCTCGGCCTGGAGATGGGGCAGGGCCACCGCGGCGCCGGCGGCGGTTCCGAACAGCGAAGAGAGCACGAGTAGTGCGGTGAAGATGAAGGACAGCCCGACGAGCGTACGCATCGGAGACCTCCTGAGTGGGGGCGGAAAGACGGCGTCTGCTGCGGCCGGGGAGGGATGTATGCAGCGACACACCGCAGCCAAGTGCAGTATATCACGATGCGGCGGCCATCAACGAATGGCGGAACGAGTAAACGAATCGTGCCACGCGGACCGCAATTCGTATCTGCCCGGTTTGGCCGGCCCCGTCGAATGAAGATGCCAGTTCTGACAGTGGCGCAGGTGTGATAGAATGGACATGCCTCGCACACGGCGGGCTCCTCAACCGGCCGCCGGCATCTGCCGGTGACCTGCACCCGAAAGGAGATCTTGACGTGAGAAAGAGAGAGCTACTCGCCCGTTTGTCGCTTGTGGTCGCAGTGATGCTGCTGGCAACGGGACTACCGGCGGCCGCAGATCCTGATCCTGGTGCCGATATCAAGAACGAAACGCTCGACGACACCGCAGCGCGCGTCGCACATAGCCTGACCAGGCTCGACCTGGAGGTCCGAGAGGGTTATTTCCAGATGTGGGGCGCCGATGAGTGCCTGCCAACCTATGAGCTGATGGGGACCTGCTACTTCAACAACCCGGCTGCGCCCTATGTCTTCCCTGTGGTGCCTTACTGGCCGGACGAGTTCGTCGACCCGGCAACCCAGGGGGCCTTTGGCGAGACCCGGGAGGGTTACGGCATGACCTACCGGTTCGACCCGCACGAGGCGATCATCATTCTCGGCTACATGCCGCCGCCGGCGCACTACTTCGGCCTGTACACGTACACGTACACCCACAAGGGCACGTACGACACGGACAGCGAGACCTATGCCTACCTGGCCGCGCTGGGCGCGCAGGATGTGTTCTTCCACAACGTACCGCTGAACCCCAAACGTATCGGCTTCATGAACAGCCTGAGCGACAGCATCAACAACGTGATGATCGAGCGGCAGTCCGGCGCGAGCTGGGAGCAGTTCCGCTACTTCATCATCACGCCGGACGGCCACATGGACCGGGAGATCCGCCAGGCCCTCGGCGCGCTGGGCGTCGACGCCGGCGAGATCTTCACCCAGGGCATTCCCGAGAACGTCCGCCTCGGGCTGAACAAGAACGCCGACGACTTCCTGTCGCCTTTCCGCTATGCGATGCCGCTCGATGGCGGCGGCGAGGGCACGGCATCGGACCAGTGGCGGCACAGCCCGGCCTTCAGGCTGCTGCGCGTGCGCGACACGTCCCCGGGCTACCGCAAGGAGCCGTTCCCGGCCTGGCGACCCGACAGCCCCGAACCACGGATCGCGGTCCCCGAAGCCTACCTGAGCGGCGATCTCACAGAGCTGGTGCATGCGGTCGCGGAGTCGTGGGGCCAGCCCTGCACCGATGCGGCCTGCACCGGCCGGTACAAGACCTTCGGGGATCTCCAGAGCCCGCCGTTCAACCTGCTCGGGCCGACGTGCGCCGAGATCGGGATGGACTGTGCGGGGGACGCGGCGGACGCCAGCTACGGGTTCTGTCCCGGCATTACTTTCGACGCCGGCGAGGTATGGGCGGTAATCGGGGCCCTGGGCACGGAGACCGGCAACGCCACGTATGTGGGCCTCGGCGTGAACAACTTCCGCTTGCGGCTCGGGGCCAAGAACGTCGATTACACCCAGCTCGACGGGAGCGCCGCGCCCTACGGCGACGGCATCGCCAACCTCGACAAGTTCTTTGTCTACTACTTTGCGCGCGATTGCAGCGGCCTCAAGGCGTTGACGCACGACTACTGCACGGAGGTGGAAGACAGCCCGCTCGTGCTGCCGGCAGGAGACAAGGCCGCCTTCACCGAGCGTGACTACATCGTGCCGGGGACCCAGCGGGGGCCTGACTCGACGCAGTTGCTGCGCGCGCGGGCGCTCAGGCTGGCGCGGCCGTTGGAACCTTAACCGATCCCGTAGGGGCTACCTGCGTTCGCCCATGCATGTGAGCCGGGCGACCGCAGGTAGCCCCTACGGATTGGGCGACCGCAGGTGGCCCCTACGAATGCGTGGGCGACCGCAGGTAGCCCCTACGGGTACACACGGAGATCATCATGACCCAAACACATGCGCTGCCGGAGCGCAGCGAGGTCCCGGTCGGGGAGACCTGGGACCTGGAGAGCATCTTCGCCACGCCGGCGGACTGGGACGCGGCCCGGGAGCAGCTCGGCGCACGGCTGCCGGAGCTGGCCGCGTTCCAGGGGCGGCTGGGCGAGGGACCGCAGCCGCTGGCCGCGTTCCTTGACCTATACCAGGAGACCGGCACCTTGATGGGCAAGATCGCGACGTATGCGTCCAACGGCGCGAGCACGGACACCAACGACCAGGCGGCTGCGGCGCGGGCGGGCCAGGCGAGCGGCCTGGCCGCGACCTACGCGGCCACAGTCGCGTTCTTCGATCCCGAGCTGATGGGCATCGGCTTCGACCGGCTCGACCGGTGGGTGGCGGAGACGCCGGAGCTGGCGTTCTTCGGCCACTACGTCGACCGGCTCAAGCGCCGCGCGGCGCACGTGCGCTCGGGCGAGGTCGAGCAGGTGCTGGCGCTGGCCGGCGACCTCGCGAGCGGCCCGTTCACGATCTACTCCATGCTCAACAACGCCGACATCCCCTTCCGGCCCGCGGTTGCATCCGACGGCACGGAGCTGGAGGTGCGGCAGGCGAGCATCGGCAGCCTCGTCACGCACGAGGACCGCAGCGTCCGCCGGACCGCGTGGGAGAGCTACGCGGACGGGTACCTGGCCTTCAAGAACACCTATGCGGCAACGCTCACGACGGCCATCAAGCGGGACGTCTTCTACATGCGCGCCCGCAAGTACGAGTCGTCGCTGCACGCCTCGCTCGAGCCGAACTTCATCCCGGTCGAGGTTTTTCACAACCTCATCGCGACCTTCCAGCGCCACCTGCCGACGTGGCACCGCTACTGGCGGCTGCGCAAGCGCATCCTGGGCTACGACGAGTTCCACCCGTACGACATCAAGGCGCCGCTGACCGCGGCCAAACCGGTCGTGCCGTTCGAGCAGGCGGTCGAGTGGATTGCGGAGGGCATGGCGCCGCTGGGCGAGGAGTACGTGGGGATCCTGCGCCGCGGCTGCCTCGAACAGCGGTGGGTGGACCGGGCGCGCAACCGCGGCAAGCGGGAGGGCGCATTCTCCAGCGGGTCGATGGGCACGCACCCGTTCATCATGATGTCGTATGCGGATGACCTGTTCAGCCTGAGCACGCTGGCGCACGAGCTGGGCCATTCCATGCACTCGCACCTGTCGCGCGTGAACCAGCCCTTCATCTACAGCCGGTACGGACTGTTCGTGGCGGAGACCGCGTCGAACTTCAACCAGGCGATGGTGCGCGACCACCTCTTCCGCACGCAGACCGGCCGGGACTTCCAGGTCGCGCTGATCGAGGAGGCGATGTCGAACTATCATCGCTACTTCTTCATCATGCCGACGCTGGCGCGGTTCGAGCTGGAGGTGCACCGCCGCGCGGAGCAGGGCGCGCCGCTGAGCGCGGACATCCTGACCGGGCTGACGGCCGACCTGTTCCGGGAGGGCTACGGCGACGAGGTGGCGTTCGACCGCCAGCGGGTGGGCAGCACGTGGGCGCAGTTCCTGCACATGTACATGAACTTTTACGTCTACCAGTATGCGACGGGCATCTCGGCCGCGCACGCGCTGTCGCACGCGGTGACGGAGGGCCGGCCGGGCGCGGTCGAGCGCTATCTGGACTTCCTCGGGTCGGGCGGGTCGCGGTATCCGCTGGAGGCGCTGGAGCAGGCGGGGGTGGATTTGCGGAGTCCGGAGCCGGTGGAGGCCGCGTTTGCGGTGCTGGCGGGGTTGGTGGACCGGTTGGAGGAGCTGACGAAGGAAGATTGAAGATGTAAGATTGAAGATTGCCCGGGCGTAGACCTTCGAGGTTGTGACACTTCGTGACCCGGAAACCTCGAAGGTCTGCGGTGGGCCGTCCCGTTGCGGCTCCTGCCTGCCGAGAATCCGGCAGCGTCCTGCTTTTCCTACTCGAGCATCTCAGTAGCGCAAAACAGCAGCAACAGGCGATCCAGTTGGCATTTCATCCTGTGAGAGTGCGTATACTGTTCCCCCATTTTGGAGGGTCTGCATGGCTGCAAAATCCAATAGTGGGAGATCATCCTCCTGGCTTTGCCCGTCCTGATAGTGAACAACTCGCCCGGCCTCGCGATCGAATATGCCCCACACCTGGGCGCCGACGGCGACCAGTAGTTTGTCTACACGACCATAAGCAGCGGCGGGGATGATCACCTCAAGGTTATCTGCCGCTCCGTCTGTGCTGGCAAGTTGCTTGTATTGCTCAATGACCCCTTCCACTTGCTCACGGAAGTAGGCTTCTACGATAGGCCAGGCTTGTTCCTGCAATTCTTCAGGCCGCAAGCGATCCGGGCTGCCGGCGATTGCTTCAGACATGATATGGGGGTAGTCGCTGACCTGCCGATAGATTGGCAGCAGGTAGTCAACACCTGCCAGGACGAGGGGCGCTTCCTGCTCACGAAAGATCTCTTTGAGACCTGCATCGACAAGGTTGAGATAACGCTCGATCCGGAGCTTCTGTTCTTCCTCGCCTCCCCCGTGTCCATGGAACATGCCGGCGCGCGTTCCGCCCTGTGATGTTCCCGTGTGAAACTGCAGCTGCTGCTCCGGGTCATCGAATGCGAGCGCTTCGTCGAGACTTTCGGGTGTCTTATCTGGCAGCTCGATTTGACCGACGGTATGACGCGTCCCTTCAAACAGACGAACCTCGTTCTGAGAGATTGCGAGGATGAAATAATGTCCATTATTCGTGAACAGCGGCAAGATGGGCTTCACGTAATAGGAGCGCGCAATGACGACCAGTTCTTCAACACGAAAGGGCAGCTGATAAGTGTGGAAATCGTCCGAAGCGATGTAGACGACCAGTCCATCGCGCTGATGCTGCCAGAATTCCGGGTTCTCCAACAATGCCTGACCGGGTTCGAGCAGGGCGCTGACAGCGCGGGGTTTCATTCCGTTATCGAGAAGTTGCCGTTCCGTATCCCGCAGAAGATTCTTGAAGCGTATTGGGTCTTGCTGAGTATCCTGACCCGCACGATGTGTGGGCAGAAAGATCGAGATGCTGGGGCTCTGGGTCTGCTGTGCCAGCAGCTTGAGCTGATCCAGGGTCAAGTTCTCCATGGATTACCCTCCTTTTTGCGTTCACAATCTATAGTGACATTGAAGGGTCGCGATGTCAGTAGTCTGCCTCCGTTTCGACTCCGGCTGGCCCTGCGACGAGGTCGATACGAAAGGAACAGGGTAGATCGCAGCGGTCGAGGGCGCTCCAGATGCTTCGCCAGAAATGCGCAGGTGCGCTCACGCATGCTCAGATTGAACTGGTGTCCGCCGGAGAACACGCCGAAATCCAGTACGCTTTTGAGAAAAGCAGGTCGAGCATACTCGACCATGTGATTTGTCGAGCCGCAGCTCGCGTGCTGAACCCGGAATTTGACTTCTCAGACGGCCGCTGATAATATATGTCCATGCAAGCATATATTGATGGCCCCGAGATCGAGACGACTGATTCAGGCACTTCCGGCGACTGCACCGAGGTGAGCGCCCGCGACCTGCAGGCAGCGCGCGAGTGCATGATCGACGGTGAGACCGCAAAGAGCCTGGCCGGCATGTTCCGCGCGCTCAGCGACCCGACCCGGCTGCGGATTGTGTCTGCGCTGGCCGAACGCGAGTTTTGCGTCGGCGATCTGACCGCCGCGTTGGATATGGCGCAGCCCGCTGTATCGCACCAGCTGCGCGATATGCATGCGCTCCAGATCGTGCGGGCGCGCAAGGAAGGCCGGCATGTCTACTACCGCCTGGACGACGAGCACGTTTCGAATCTCTTCCGGCAGGCCCTGGCCCATGCGCGGCATGGCGCGAACGAACGCAATGAATAGGCCGGTCACATGGATAAGCTGAAACTGGAAATCGCGCTCCTCTTGCCGGAGAACGGCGAGTGCGAGCAGTGTGTGGACCGTTTGCAGTCCAGCCTGGGCCTGCAGCGCGGCGTCGAAAGCGCCCACGTCGACCGGGATGGGGCCACCCCGCGGCTGTGCCTGCATTACGACCCTAATCTCGTCACGCTGGCCGAAATCGAGCGGCAGGCGCGCCAGGCAGGTGCCGACGTTCAGCAGCGCTATCGGCACAGTGAGCTGCACGTGGAGGGCATGGATTGCGCGGACTGCGCGAGCAAGCTCGAGCAGGGCGTCGGCCGGCTGGATGGGGTGCTCTTCTGCAGCGTGAACTTCGGCGCGGCCAAGATGCGCCTGGAATACGATGTGGAGCGGCTGGACCCCGGAGCCGTGAAGCAGCGCGTCAACAAGATGGGTTATGGCATCCGTGAGGCCGGCCAGGCAAGCACAGTCGCTGCGGCCGCGGGACCGGCGTCCGGCGTGGCGGCATTCCTGCGCGGACGCCGGCGCGACGCGCTGACCCTGCTCTCTGGCCTGCTGTTGGCCCTGGCCGCAGTCATAGATCTGACCGGGATCCTGCCCGACCCGGCAGCGTCCGTGGTCTTCGCCCTCGCCATGTTGGCCGGCGGCTTCTACATCGCGCGCAAGGGCATCACCAACCTGCTGCTGACCCGCCAGTTTGACATCAATTTCCTGATGACCATTGCGGCTATCGGCGCGGCTGCGATCGGGGAGTGGACGGAGGCGGCGCTCGTTGTGTTTCTCTTCAGCCTGGGCGAGGCCCTGGAGGGCTACACGATGGACCGGGCGCGCAACAGCATCCGTTCGCTGATGCAGCTCGCACCCGCTGAAGCGACCCGGCTGCAAAGCTGCGTGGATTGCCAGGAACATATCGGCCGCGCCCAGCCGGACGGCTCCATTTACGTTAGCGGACCCTGTCCGTGGTGCACGCACGAGACGCGCGTGCCGGTGGGCGACCTGACGGTGGGCGACCGCATCGTGGTGCGACCGGGGGAGCGCATCGCGATGGACGGCCGGGTGGACGCGGGCGCATCGGTGGTCAATGAGGCGCCCATCACGGGGGAAAGCGTGCCCGTGGAGAAGCAGCCGGGGAGCGATGTGTTTGCGGGCTCGATCAACGGCTCCGGTGCGCTCGAAATCGAGGTGACCCGGCTCGCGGCAGACAATACGATCAGCCGCATCATCCACCTGGTCGAGGAAGCCCAGGCGCAGAAGGCGCCGGCGCAGCGGTGGATCGACAGGTTTGCCGCATACTACACGCCGGCTGTGGTGGGACTGGCGGCCCTCGTTGCGTTCGTCCCACCGCTCCTGTTTGGCCAGCCCTTCCTCGACCCGGCGGATGGGACGCATGGCTGGCTGTATCGCGCCCTGGCCCTGCTGATCACCGCCTGCCCGTGCGCGCTGGTCATCTCGATCCCGGTCAGCATCGTCAGCGGCATCAGCCGGGCCGCGCAACTGGGGGTGCTGATCAAGGGCGGCGCGTACCTGGAGGCCGCGGGCAACCTGGATGCGATCGCATTCGACAAGACGGGCACGCTGACGCGCGGTGAGCCGGCGGTGACCCACGTGGTGAGCCTGAACGGCGCGGGGGAGAGCGGCGTGCTGCAGGTTGCTGCCGCGGTCGAAGCGCGCTCCGAGCATCCACTGGCCCGTGCCGTGGTGCGCCAGGCCGCAGCCCGGTCGCTGGCCTATCGCCCGGCCGAGGGCTTCCGCGCCGTCCTGGGCCGCGGTGCCGAGGGGCAGGTACACGGGCGGACGGCCTGGGTCGGCAACCCGGCGCTCTTCGCCGATGCCGGCATCGCGCTCCCCGCGGCTGCTACCGGCCGCGCGATCGAGCTCGAGCAGGCCGGCAACACCGTCATGCTGGTCCATGGCGCGCCCGCGCCGGGGCATGAGCCCGAGCTGTTGGGCCTGGTGGCCGTGGCCGACACGATGCGACCGGAAGCCCCTGCAGCGATGGCCGCGCTGCGAGCGGCGGGCATCCGCCACACGGTGATGCTGACCGGCGACAACGAGCGCACCGCGCGGGCCATTGCCGGGCCGGCGGGCGTCGACGACGTCCGCGCGAACCTGCTGCCCGAGGGCAAGGTCGCGGCAATCGAGAAGCTGCTGGCGGAGTACGGCCGGGTGGCCATGGTGGGCGACGGCGTGAACGACGCACCGGCGCTGGCGCGCGCCACAGTGGGCATCGCTATGGGCGGCGCGGGGACGGACCAGGCGCTCGAGACCGCGGACATCGTGCTGATGGGCGACGACCTGCTCAAGCTGCCGTTTGCGATCCGGCTGAGCCGGCAGACCCTGAGCGTGCTGCGCCAGAACATCGCATTCAGCCTGCTGGTGAAGGCGGTCGTCATGGTGCTGGTGCTCACGGGCACGGCTACCTTGTGGATGGCGGTGTTTGCCGACATGGGGACGTCGCTGATCGTGATCGCGAATGGGATGCGGCTGCTGCGGGTCAAGGAATAGCTAGAGATTGACCCCCGCGCCCTACGAGGTCACCCTGCCCCGGATGCGCGCCAGGCTTTCCGGTGACCCGTCATGCTGCGTCCCGAACCACCAATCCAGCGGGAAATCCTGGACGCCGAAATTGACGGTGAACAGACGATGATGCAGATAGTGGAAGTAGTTGTCGGTGGGAATCGAAGTGTCGCCGCTGACGACCATCCTGTGGAAACCGAGGTGGCCGACTGCAGGGCTCACGCCGGCGTGCAGGAGATGGAAGATGGCATGAAAGGGGCTCGACGGGATGATCCAGTGGAAGAACACGCCCGAGAAATAGAAGAGGTGCTCGATGGGATGCATCGAGAGCCCGGACCAGGGTCCAACGTTGATATTGCGATGATGCACGGAGTGGGCGAGATTATACAGCGGTTTCCAGTGGATCAGGCGATGGATGAAGTAGAAGTGAAAGTAGCGTAAATAGACGACACCGAGCGTCAGAAGGACGGCGTAGACCGGATGCTGGCGCATGTCAAGGTAAGGAATGATGTTGTTGGAGAAGGCCCACAGCGTGAGGGCCTCGTAGCCCGTCCAGATCAGGCACCCGCTCACCAGGCTCCAGAAGACATTGTCGCGGGTCTGGTTGCCAAATGTGAATTTGCGGTCCCGGGCCGCCAGCCACCGGTCAGAATACTTGAAGTCGGTGCCCTGGGCCCGCCTGATGTACAGCTGGAGATGGAGCACACCCGAGACCACCGCCACGAGGGCCACATTCCTCAGGTACAGCAGGGCGATCCAGCCGATGCCGAAATTGGCCGTAGTCGCGGGACTGGGCGTCAGGTACAGCCAACAGACGAAGGCCAACGCGGCATAGATCAGGTTGTAGGGCCAGATGAGGTTCCAGAGGTGCTTGAGAATCACCGAGGGCTTCCAGGGACCGTTGAACACGGGGCTGGGCACGGGCAGAGGACTGGGTCGCCATTCTCCCCTTGCATCCCGAATCTGAGCATCGACGTACATGGTCGTTCTCCCTCTTGGCATTGGAGTGGGGTTTCGCAGCCATTACGCCATGAGTGTAACCGACCACCGGCTCGCGTGCAACAACAAAAGTCGCATTGTCCCCATGCTGATTTTCGAATAGGCACTAACCGCTGCGGCGCGGGGCTGCCAGGGATTGCGCCAGCAAGGCGAGCCCAACTCCCACAGCATTCGCCGCGAAGTCCACCGGATCGTAGACGTTCGCCATCACGCCGAAGCCATCCAGGGCCTCGAAGAGCTCGACTACCGCCAGCGCGAGGCCGGCGGCCAGCAGGTTACCGAACCTGGGAGGTAAGGACAGCAGCGCGACCACGAAGTACACCGCGAACGAGGCGGCGACGTTGCCACCATAGTTGAGGACAGCCTGGTGGTACGGCCCCGCGTAACGTCCCTTGAGCACGAGCCCGGCCACACCGAGCAGGGCAAAGAAAACGTTGCGAGTCTTTGCGCGCATCGTGCGACTCCCCGAAGGTCTTCCTTATTGGCTGCTACTACCCTCCGCCGGACCCGAAGCCCGCTATCATCTTTAGCCCAAATCGGAGCACGTGGCCAAAGGCATAGATGGCGGTCAACAGGTAGTTGCTGATCCGAACCGTGTTTTCGCAAGCCTGGCAGCGATTCGTCGAACGAACGGAGAACTTCTCAAACTCGCTCGCCACAAATGTCATCGATCCGTTGCAGTTCCCACACCGCGGCTCGAAAGGCCATGTATACTCCGGAGCTTCCTCTGCAGAACGAAGACGTCCCGATCGGTCAACTCATGTCCGCACCACGAGTATTGTGTTCTGTTTTCGTCAGCGATCTGAGAACACCCAGGGCAGACTTTCATGCACAGGCTCCTTGAGCACTCTACCCCAAAATCAGCTCGGCAGACCGATCACAACAATAAGTAACCAACCTAGAACCAGTAGGACAACAAGCAAGGTAAACAGGACGGAGCGGAGAACAAAGGGCATCCATTTCGACACCCAGTTCTCCATTCCCTGGCAGCAACCTTCGTTGTATTTCTTGTAAAAAGCCTCTCGTTGGGGGGAAGGTTCGATGTGGCGCTCTTGCAGGATCTCGCGAATGACATCGAAGGTCATTGCTGACCACTCATAACGGTTGTTGGCGCGCCAGATTTCGAGGAGCTCCTCGGTCTCGCGTTGGCTGAAGTTGAGGCGTATCTCTGCGCGGAGGTCTGCGCTCATCGCTCCCCTTTAACCGACAGAATTCGGATGGGTTCGATCTCCTCCAGTACCGCGGCTCAGCGGTAGCCGAAATCGACGTTCCCCGCCTGCTGCCCTTCCGGCACGACTACGGGCAGGCGGAAGCCCTTTGTGGTCAGCTGTAGGCCCGCCGGCGCTGCAGAGGGCGCCACCAGGTACGTGCCGGCCGCATCCACCTCGATCTCGTAGCGTCCATCCTCACCGGAGGCCGCGCAGCGGACCGGCCGGTGACCCAGCGGCTCCGCACAGACCTGCACGCCCCCGATGCCGGGCTCGCCCGCGTCTCGCGCCGCATCCCCGTCCAGGTCCTGCCAGATGACGCCCCATACGCCCGCAGGAGGCGGTGCGCCTGTATCCAGCTTGATGACGAAGGCGGAGTAGTACCCCCTGCCGATGCAGTCGAAAAACACAGTATCGCCCGCGACATACGCGTGGCCCGCACCGTCCATGACAATGCCGTTGCCGTAGGTATTAGCGGGGAAATGGAAGAAGTCGAAGAAGGTGGCATAGCGGATGGCGGCGCCCGTTGCGTCCAGCTTGACGATGAAGGCGTCCGCGTCGCCGTTGTGGCTGGTGTCGTAGCCGGGGCCCAAACTGGCCGGGAAGTCCGCGGAGCCAGTCTGGCCCGTGACATAGGCTTGACCGGCGCGATCAACGGCAATGTCTAAGCCTATTTCTAGAGTCCAACGGGCCTCATCGCCGCCGCCGAGGAACGTGGCGTAGACCAGCGCGGTGCCGGCCGCGTCCAACTTGACGACGAAGGCATCCCAATCGCCGTTCAGGCGGGTGTCATAGCCCGGGCCGAGGCTGGCCGGGAAATCGGCAGACCCGGTAGAGCCCGTGACGTACGCCTGGCCCGCGGCATCCAGCGC
>CAZTMA010000068.1:0-26078 GCA_964614645.1 uncultured Anaerolineales bacterium | reverse complement strand
AGGACCCGCTCAACCCCTTCAAGCACAAGTATCATCCCGACCACGACAACCTGAATACGAAGTTCGAGCCCTTCGACCCGCTCCAACTCAGCCCTTACCTGTGGGAGGCCTTCCCGCTCAAGCGCAGCATCGCGCTGACGCTCAAGAACGAGCCCGCCTTCGAGGGGATGGCAATTACCACCGAGGAGCTGCAGGCGCTGAGCAGCCAGCTCGATTGGGGCGGGCAGAACTGGGGCGGCGACTACGCCGAGGTCATCGAGGGGCTGCACCAGAACGATATCACGGTCAAGGGTTATTTCATCATCCGGCACGCACTGCCGGGCGATGCGCTGATTGTCCAGGATTTCGATAAGTAAGCGCCGCATCAGCGGATGTGCATCAACTGATGCCTGAAGGAGAGGAACCCATGAAACGCATTTCAGTCATGAGCCGGCGACGCAGTCCCATGTTCTGGGTCGCCATGTTGACTGGCTGTCTCCTGCTGAGCGGCGCCAACACGATGAATGTTGCGGCCGCGCCCGCCGTGCCCGTAACAGATCAGCGGGCGATCGACCCCGCAGCTGCGGCCGCGCCAGACGCGCCCGATGATGCGGTCGAGCCGGGACTATGGGGCTGGTGGAGATTCGAGGAACAAGGCACCGCTGGCGATGGCACGCCCACAACGCCCGATGAATCAACGTATGGGCACACAGCCTATTTCGGCGATGATGGGGGCGACGATTGCCCCGACATGGTCGTGGGCACCTATCCGCCCAGCTACATGACCAACAACACCAGTCTCCACTTCGACGGCGGTAATGATTGGCTCAGCATGCACACGGGCCCGGACATCGCCAGCGACGACAACTTCACGATGGCGGCGTGGATCAAGTGGACCAATGGCAAGTCGGTGATATTCTTCCAGGGGCAAACCGAGGATGACCACGGGCTACGCTTAGGCATTGACCTGGACTGGCCCACATTGCATCCAAATGAGGGCACCCTGGTGTGTGGATTCGGGGGCAACGACCTGAGGTATGATCCGAACAACGACAGTCTGGCTAACACCTGGCGTCACGTCGCCTGCGTGTGCGATCACGACGGCGGCCACGCGCGGCGGATATATGTCGATGGCGTTCTGGTGGCGTCGGACAACCCAACTGATTGGTACGTGGGGGGCGGCCATCTCTGGATGGGCCGGAAGCGGCCGAGTACTGCTCCGTGGGATTTCGGCGGCTACATCGACGAGCCGCGAATGTATACGCGCGCACTGACCGCGACTGAGATCAAGGCGCTGGCTGCGCGCTCGGACGCGGGAAACTCCTGCTTCACCCAACCGGTCAACTCATCTGGAGCCACCGACGGCACGATCTACGCCTCGACGGATTGGACGGCCGTCCAAGCGGCCATCGACACCCTGGGCGCGAACGGCGGCACGGTGCGCATCTCCGGCACCTGCACCGGGGTTAACCTGTTTCCCTACGCATTCACGCGCAGTGGCCTGTCCTATCTGGCTGTAGACTACCAGACGGCGCTAGTTCCCACGTTGAACACCGGGGGATCGTTGACGCTGGAAGGCGGCTGGAATAACGCCTTTACGACCCATGATGCGGCCACCCACCCCACTACCCTGGATGCCGGTGACGCTGGACGCGTGGTGTACGCGCCCGGCACTACAGGCTCCTTGACCTTGCAAGACCTCACGATAACAGGTGGTAACTCGGACACATCCCTGGAGAAACTAGTGAGCGACCCCACCTGGACGACTGTGATAGGTAACGGTGGTGCGCTGAACACGAGCATGCCGACCACCCTCATCAACGTATCCGTGACCGACAGCCACGGCGGGGACAGTGGCGGCGGCATCAGCGCAGCCGCGGCACTCACGATGACCGGTTGCACGGTTTCGGGCAACGAGACCGGCCATGCGGATCCCTCCACCGGCTATTGGAACGCCAAGGGCGGCGGCATTGCTGTCTGGGGCGCTCTGAATATGACGGATTGCATCGTGACTAACAACACGGCCACGATCGCCGATATGGCACCGAGACTCACTTCCACGGGCGGTGGCATCTTCGCGGCCGGCCCCTACACGCTCACGGACTGCGAGGTGACGAACAACACCGCGTATCAGGGCGGCGGGCTCCGACATGCGGCCACCAGTGGGACCATCAGCGGCAGCACCTTCTCAGGCAACAGCGCCACGGACGGCGCCTATACAGGCACATATGACGACGGCGGCGCCATTTACCTGGCCAATGGCACACTGAGCCTCACGAACGACACCAACATCACCGGCAATTCGGCGGACGGTAACGGTGGCGGCATCTTTGTCTCCACCGGCGGGCTCACCGTGTCGGGCGGCAAGATTGGCTGGCACGACACCGGCCAGGGCAACACGGCCACCGGTGACGGCGGCGGCCTCTACGTGGCCGAAGGCTCGGTCACACTTAGCTCGACGGTGCTCGTCTACAACAACACCGCGGTCAACGGCGCGGGCGTCCACGTCAGGGGCGGCAGCCTGACCATTACGGGCGCAAATATCGGCAACACAGGATCTGGTGAAGGCAATGTCGCCTCGGGCAACGGCGGCGGCATTTACGTCGATGCCTGGGGTACGCTGCAGATGTCAACCACGGAGGCCCTGATCAGCGGAAACCAGGCCTCATCGGGCGCCGGCGTGTACGTCAACGGCGGCCAAATGACAACCACCGCCGGCAGCATCTCGAGCAACACGGCTACCACGGCCGGCGGCGGAGTCTACGTCGCGAGCGGCACGGTGACACTCGGTTCAATGTGGACGGCATCCAACACCGCGCCCGACGGGGCCGGCCTCTATGTCGCGGGCGGCACGGTGACCATAACCGTGGGCACGACAGGCTACAACACTGCATCCAGCTCCGGCGGCGGCATCTATGTCGCGGGGGGCACGGTAGCAGTCAATGGCGGCAACCTCATCAATAACACAGCGACTTCCGGCGCCGGCCTACACATGGCAGGCGGCGCAGTCACGCTGGACGCTGCGACCGTAGTGCGCGACAACTCAGCCACAACCGGCGGCGGGCTGTCGGTGGCCGGCGGCACGCTGACCGCCACCGGCACGACCATCGGCGGTGAGGCTGGCGTCGATAACGATTGGAACTACGCCTCGACGAATGGCGGCGGCGTCTACGTCTCCGGCACCGGCGCACTGAACCTGACGTCGGTCACGCTGTCGGACAACGCCTCGGGGGTGAACGGGGGCGGGCTGGACGTTACCGGCGGAACGGCAACGGTAACCGGCAGCACGATCTCGTACGGCACTTCAGCGTTCGGCGGCGGCGTGTGCACCACCGGGGGCACGACGACGATCAGCAACAGCACGATCGCCAACAACAGCGCCTCCACCTCCGGCGGCGGCGTCTATGCCTACGGCGGCACGCTGACGGTCACCGGCAGCACGATTCATCACAACGCGGCCACTCTGACGACTGGGACGGGCGGCGGCGCGGGCACCGGCGGCACCGGCACCCTCAACCTGACCGCGACGGCAATCAGGAACAATACTGCGCCCAACGGCGCGGGGGTGTACAGCGGCGCCGGCACGTTGAAGGTCAGAAACAGCACCATCTCCACCAACACGGCGACCACGACGGGCGGCGGCGTGCGAGTGGACGGCGGCACGGTGACATTTGGCCTCACGACGGTAACCGAGAACCAGGCGCCCGAGGGCGCTGGGTTGTACGCCAACGCGGGGACCACGACGCCGACCAGCAGCATCATCGCCGGAAACAAGACCGCGGCCGATACCTATGGTGGCGACGTCAAGTCGGTGGCCGGCCTGACGAGCGGCGGGGGCAACATCATCGGAGTTGGCGATGTCACCGCGTTCACCGCGCAACTCGACCGGGTCAACATCACCGTTCCGGGGCTGAGCACGCTGCAAGGCGACGGCACGCACCACCTGCTGGACACCAGCCTGGCGGTCGACGGTGGGCTCTGCGCGGTGGGCGGCACGACCTACACCACGGACCAACTCGGACAGCCGCGCCCCGGCGGTGGCGGGGTCTTCTGCGACGCAGGCGCGTACGAATTGCAGGAGGTGCCTGTCGCATGCGCGGTGAAGTCGGGCGAGACGATCCTGACCGGGCCCAATGCCCGCATCGTGCAGCAGATGGTAGACCAGGTCACTGCCGGCGCCACCATCAAAGTGGCAGGCTACTGCGGCGGCGTGGCGGGCAGCGACCCATGGACCCTCGTCATCGGCAAGAGTCTGACCATCGAGGGCGGTTACTCGACCGACGATGACGAGGCATGGGATGACCCAGACCCGGTGGAGCATCCCACGGTGCTGGATGCGCAGAGTTTGGGTGGCGTGGTCCAGATCAGCGGTAGTGCCGGTATCACGCTGCGCTATCTGACGATCACCGGCGGCAAGCGGTCATACTACGCGGGCGTCCTCGTCAACGCCGGGGCAAATGCAACCGTCGAGTACTGCACCATCACCGACAACCACGCGACCAACTGGGGGGGCGGCCTGACCAACTACAGCGGCACCCTCACCGCGACGGGCAATCTCATCCTAGGGAACACTGCTGCGCGTGCCAGTGGTGTGTACAACGTCAAGGGCGGCACTCCACCAGCGGTGCTGGTCATGCGCAACAATACCGTGACCGGCAACGTGGCCACAGTGACCGGGAACTACGCAGGAGGAGCCGGACTCTATAACACCAACGGCGAGGCTACCCTGCAGTTCAATACCCTGATCAACAACTCCGCGAACTGGAAGGCCGAGAACATCCGCCTCGACGGCGGTAAGGTCACTCTCTCCGCCAACATCGTTGTCGATGCGCCGAACGACGTATCCAGCTGCTCCAACAACGGAGGCACGCTCGCCTCTGGTGGGTTCAACCTGATCAGCGCCACGACCTGTCTCGGTGAGGCGCCTGCGGGGCGGCCCGATCTCTACGGCGCAGTCGTCGAGCTGGGCGAGCTCGACTACAACGGCGGTCCGACAAAGAACTTCCTGCCCGCGGCCACGGTCACCAACCCCGTCCTGGATGTCATCCCCGTCAACGCGTGCGAGGAGATTCTCGGGACCATACCGCTGGACCAGCGCAAGCGACTGCGGCCCAGCCTGGGCTGGGAGACGCATGAGAACTGGTGTGACCCAGGCTCAGTCGAACGCGGCAAGGAGATCCTGGCGGTCTGCGGCCTACCGCTCGATATGGAGATAGAAGGCGGCCCGCGCGGCCGCTGCCGCTTCGATTCCGTCGCGCAGGCCATGAAAACTGCGGCCGACGGCGACATCATCGTCGTGTCGGGCGTCATCACCGAGAACGTCACGCTGAACAAGGACGTGACGCTGCGCGGCCCGCTGCCCGACTGGAACACACCCGGCACCCACATGGGCTTCATCCAGGCTTCAGCAACTCCGCCGACCAGCGGCTGCACCGGCGGCACGGTCGTCAGCGTGACGGCCGGTTCTATCGTGACCATCGAGGACCTGCACGTCCGTCACGGCTGCGCGACGGACGGCGGCGGCATCAAGAACGAAGGGACGCTGATCCTGCAGCGCAGCACGGTCTATGACAACTATGCCACCATCGGGGGCGGTTTATACAACAGCGGAACGCTCACCGTGACCGACAGCACTCTTGCTGTCAACGTGGCAGGATCTGGAGCCGGCCTGGAGAACGAATCCGGCGCGACGGCAACCGTGAGACGCTCCACGGTGGTCTCGAACACATTGAGCGGTGGTGCGGCGAACAACCTGAATAACTTCGGCAGCCTCACCGTGGGCGGCTCGATCCTTTCGGCAGAAGGCGGCACGACCCAGTGCGCAGGCACGATCACCTCGGAAGGCTTCAACCTGCTGAATGGGCCGGCGTGCACCGGGCTGACCGGGGCTACGGGGAACCCGAAGTTGGGCAACCTGCGCGACAACGGTGGCGCTACGCTGAGCTATGCGATCGACTCTGCCAGCCCGGCCATCAACGCCGGCTATAGCGACGCGACTCAATGCACCGGGCAGACGGACCAGCGCGGGCGTGTCCGCCCGGCCAGCTCCATCTGCGATGTGGGCGCGTACGAGTACGGCCCGCGCACGCTCACCGTAGACGCGGCCGCGCTGGCTGACCCGGCCGCGCTGCTCTTCGGTGACCTGCAGAGCGCGCTCGATGCAGCCATGGCCGGCGACCTGATCGAGGTCCGCGCGGGCGTCTATACCGGCAGCTTCACGGCGTACCGCGACGTGTCCATCCGGCATGCCGGGGTCCAGGTCAGCAAGCTCAGCCCCGAGCTGGGCTACGACCTGCGGGCCATCCTGCAGGCGTCAACCCGCACCCCGCAGGAGCAGAAGGCCCTGGGCGCAGCCGATTTGTTCGCCGGCGCCACCCTGACAGTCCAGGGTTATGCACCGACCGGCAGCACCATCCTCCCGACCGGCGATGTCACCGTCAACCTGCAAGGGCTGACCATCCGCCACGGCACGGGTGAGCTGGGCGGCGGCGTCCACAATCTCGGCCGGCTGGCCATCGACGGTTCGACCATCGAGTCGAATGCGGCCACCGGCGAGACAGGCTCCGGCGGCAGGGGTGGCCGCATCTATAACGCCGGCGACCTGACGCTCGCCCGCACCACCGTCTCCGGCAACCGTGCCGAGCAGTACGGCGGCGCGCTCTACAATGCGGGGCCCGCGGCCGATACGCCGGTGACCGCCACACTGACTGCGTCCACCATCGCGTACAACCTGGCCCTCCGGCTGCCCACCCAGCATGTCGTCTCGGTGCGCAGCAACGGCCTGACGCCCGCGGCGCTGCCGATCGTCTCAGGGGATGAGATACGCTTCGAGACCCAGGACAGCCAGGCGCACACCATGGAAGTGCAGCCAGGGCCGG
The DNA here is from genome assembly GCA_964614645.1 of uncultured Anaerolineales bacterium. GTDB lineage: Bacteria > Chloroflexota > Anaerolineae > CG2-30-64-16 > CG2-30-64-16 > MWBF01. The sequence goes on along the minus strand of CAZTMA010000068.1, from coordinate 19,221 downwards.
CCGAGATCTCCTGCAAACCATCGACCATCGAGGTGCCGCGCTCCGGCCTGGGCCTGTCCGTGCCGCTCGTCTGCACCACTTCGGCGGCGGCGCCCTTCTCGGGAGACGTGATCATCCAGGATGCCGAGTTCCAGCAGACCCTGACCGTGACCGTGTCGGCGTCGGCCGCGACGCCGGACGGCGCGTCGCTGTTCCAGACGGGCAAGAGCAGCACCTGGCTGGACCGCTCCATCATCTACAGCAGCGGCACTGCGCGGCCCTGCGGCCGCTTCACGGATGACAGCCAGGCGACGGTGTTGCCGCAGGGCACGAACCTGTTCGGGAACCAAGAAGCCTACGGCGACCCAAGCGCCACCTACGGCCTGTGCGCACTGCTCACCGGCGATGCCATCCGGGAGCCGCTGCTCGGCCCGCTGCAGGATAACAACGCCATCGACTTCGCCGCAGGCGCCGTCTCGGGCTTCACCCACTCCCATGCACTGCTCCCCCACAGCCCGGCCATCGACGCCCTCGAGGTCACGGCCTGCGGGGCTGCGATCGCGGGCATCAACCTGGACATCGTCACCGCAGGCAGCCCCGGCGCCCTCAGCATGCAGGCCGGCGATGTCGTGCAGCTGACCAGCACCGAGGTGCGGACCGTCGTGTTCAACGATGGCCAGTACAGCGAACGCCTGGTGGAGGTGCCCGGAGGTCAGACGGCGGTAAGGATGCAGGTCAACCAGCCCGGCACGCTCCGGTACCGCGTGTACGACGCGGGCAGCGCAGAGCAGGGCTACGGCAGCATCACCGTTGCAGCCCGCAGCGACCGGTCGACAGACCAGCGCGGGTTGGCGCTGCCCCAGCGCGGCACAAACCAGACCTACCGCTGCGACATCGGCGCGTACGAGTTTGCGGCCTGGGTGGTCGGGCAGCCGCTGCCAAGGCCGCCATCGGTCAGCGGGAGCAACCTGCCGCAATGGACGATCAACGAGGAGGATGCCTCGGCCTACCATGCCTGGAGCCTCGCGCCGATGCTCGATTTCGCGATCCGCCCGACGCGGCCGGCAGCCGGCGGCTCTCCCATGGAGACGGCTGAGGTGACCTGGTCCCTCGGCGGGCTGGTGCAATCCGGGATCGTGGTCTGGCCGGACAATCCCCAACTGCACGTCGGCAGCGCAGAGGTCAACCTGGCCCATACCGCCATCACCGACGGCTTCAATGTTGCGCCCGGCACGGCGCGCGCATACGAAGGCTTCGAGCCGGTGGAACTGGTGGGCGCCATCATCGACGGCACCGTCTTCAACCGCTCGGAGCTGCACGCGGCAGACGGCGACCCCGAGGAAGGCGACTCGTATTCGGTCGTACAGCTCAGCAAGAGCACGCAGTCGAGCGGCAGCCTGAAGGTGCTCGTAATCAAGACGCTGGACTGGGATACCCCGGGCATACGGGACCTGCGTGACCGCGAGACCGCGGACGGCTACAACGTGACCGACTGCGTCATCGGCCGGGAGCTGGCCTATCCGGCGTTCAACGACAAGAGCGACCCGGCCTTCGCGCTGCCGGCGCACACGGACCCCGAGGGACGTTCGGGCTGGATTCTGTACGGCGAGGCGTACGACGGCGTCAGGACGTCGGCGGAACTGATTACGGCCCAGAACACCGTCGATAACCTCATCCCGCCGGCCCATGTGCAGGAAATCCGCGATGGCCCGATTCTGCCGGTCCTGGACCGCGCACCCGCCGAGGGCGAGACGGACAGCCGGACGGCCGACGACCTGCGGGTGGCCTGGTATCAGACCGACTACCGCAATGTGGCCTGGCCGGTGAAGAGCGTGGCCTACCGCTGCCGCTGGCCGGTCGACAGCCAAACCCCGAAGATCGTCATTGCGAGCGAACTGGGCTCCGAGATCGCCAGCCAAGCGATCCTGAGCACCCGGCAGTTCGTGGAGCCGACGGTCTATCACCAGGTCGACGCCGAGCAGCCGGGCTACAGCCCGAACCATGAACATGCGCTGCTGGCGAGTTCGAACCTAGGCAACCCGCAGCCCGCTTTCTATGCGCTGCGCACCGATCTGCACAACCGGAATACGAACGACGCGCACTGGCGCTCCTACGCGCTGCTCAAGTATCGCGATGCACGGCAGGACAACCGGACCCAACTCGCCGTGTACCGTGTGGTCCTGACCGAGAATCCGGCCGAGATCCCCTACGCGGCGGTTCCCGGTGCGATCGGCCTGACGACCGTCGACCCACCGGGCGGACCCACCGCCGGCACGCTGACCTTGCGGGTCGGCACCGCGATTCTCGGCTCCAACACCACCGCCACCGTGCCGGTCGAAGCGCTGAACGCCACGGACCTGCACGCGGCCTACCTCGAAATCAGCTACGACACGTCGAGGCTGGAGCCGGCCAAGTGCGCACCGAACCTGAACCGGTTCACCGAGCGGCCGGCCAGCCCGGCAATCGAAGCCGATGACAACATCCTCGTGGGCAATGTGGTCCACCTGCGCGTGAGCACCGCGGCAGGGTCCGACCTGCGCTACAAGTGGAACTTCGGCGACGGAACGGTGCAGTACGACGACCGGGCCGTCAGCCACGTCTACGGCTCGGCAGGCACTTACCATATTACCGTGGAGGTGTCGAGCGGCATCCTGGAGGGCTCTGTCTCAGCGGGTGTCGATGTCCATATCCTCGCTACGCAGACTGAGGCGCCGACCCTGCTGGCGCCTGAAGACCCGGCAGCCCACACCGACTGCCGCTTCTCGGACGGCAAGATCGTGCTCGACCTGATCACCCGTTCGAAGCACGGCCTGACGGCCGACTCGCGACTGGCCGACCTGACCTTCAAGAAAAAAGACACCTTTACCAGCGGCACGGCCAGCATCGCGGTGAGCGCCACCAGCGATCCCGAGGGGCCGGACTACAGCGAGCTGACCTTCGCGCTCGGCGCGGGGCTGCCGGTGTATGCGCCGACGCCCATGCGCGGGCTGCTGGACATCCAGCCTTGCGCGGAAACGCAGGCCAACACCGAGGACACCCCCTTCTGGAAGGATTGGAAGGGGATGCTGTGGGCCCGCGCGGCCGGCGACATGACCGTCAAATACTTCTACCCACTGCAGCGGGGCTTCTATCTGAGCGACGCGTACGCGGATGACCACGGCCTGCTTGACCCGGAGACCGGGGAGGTCCTGACTGAAGAGGAACGCATCGGCAAGTGTATGCCGTGGCTGGATAACCTTAATGTGGATGCCTATCCGGCCGGATCCGAAGTCACCTATCAGGACTACTCCGGCGAGGAGCAGACGGGGAATGTATATCCGGTCGGCTATCGCGTGCGCTGGCCCGAGCTGCCTGCGCTGCTGAACGTCGGGGAGACCGTGTACCAGCGCGCCAAGAGCGGCGTCTCGGCCATCGGCAGCCAGGTCGCGGTCACACGCATCTACGACGACATCGCCGCGTCGCAGTGGGATAACGACGCGGGCGCCATCGCCATGGACCCGGCCGGCGTCACACGCTCCGTCGCACAGCTGATCGACCCGATGGCCGAGGTGTCCGTCGAGCTGCCCGTGAGCGTGGACGGCAACCCCAACGTGCCGACCGACATCACGACCCAACGCCTGCTCATGGGCGGCGGGTTGGCGCTGGCGGGCAACGCGAACGACCCGAACCTCGCACTGCCGTTCGCGCTGCGGAGCCGCATCGTCTTCCGCGACACCGCGGTGGACCTGGACGGCGACGACGAGGCCAACGGTACCCTCGTCTTCAAGGGCTACTACGACGGCGCCTCGCCCGAGTACATCAAGGGCGACCCGCTGCTCCTGCTGAACGTCATGTCGCTGTCCGACAAGCAGCGGCTGCTCGAGATCTGCCCGGCGGACTCCACCGCCGACGGCGACGAAGACGGCATCATGGACTGCCAGGAGTATGCCGAGGCCATCGAAGCGCTGTACTGGCGGACGCAGAACCCGCGGGGGCTCGACCTCTGCCGCAACGCGGACGGCTACCTGCTCGAGAGTGACACGAGTCCTGCAGAAAGTGTGGGTGCGCCTGTCGCAAATATCTCGGTCAACTGCCCGGATTACCCGACCTACTTCCGCGACGGCGAAGCGGACCATGCGCTGCTCATCGCAGTGCAGGACACGCCGTCGCTCGACCTCTACGACGACGAAGGCAATCCCGTCGAAGAGGGCCAGGAATCGGATGACGTGGCGGACACGCCGGACGGGATCCCTGAGCCCTTCGAGGGATTGGGCAAGGGCAAGGCGCTGACCGCGGGCAATGCGGCCGGCACGGGCTACATCACCGTCGCGTACAACAACGACTCGTCGCTCGGCGGACTGCCCGTGTCGCTGCAGGTCATCAAGGTGCAGTGCGCCAAGAATGCGGCCGGCGAGGAGAGCCCCTACCGCGGGAACCTGCTTGTCATCAAGTCGGACAACCTGTTCGACGAAAAGCTGACGCTGCGCCACACCGGCGACTTCGGCGGCCAGCCGGACAACTTCACCTTTGACTGGTGGATTGCGCCGGTGGACGACACGGCAGTATCGCCCGTGCTCGCCCCGCCGAGCTACCCCTGGCAGCCGTGGACCGCGCCGGAGAAGGGCGCGATGACGCTGGGGCCGCAGATTACCATCGAGGGCGCGAACCCGACCACGCTGCGCGACAACTGGGTTATCGTACGCTATATGAACAATACCTGCGGCGTCTGCGGCAACCAGTACACCTGGAGCGCGTACGCCGGTGACCCGTCGGCCAAGCCCACGGAACTGCGAGCGCAACTGGCCGAAGGCTGGATCAAGCGCGTGACCAACGCACTGAACCCGTTCGACACGCGCGTCGATGACTTCGTAAGCGCGCCGACCAACACCACGGTGGACATGATCCGCCAGGCCGGCCCGCGCTACGAGGGGCCGGTGGCGATGAACAACGACCCCGAGACTCTGAACAACATGGGGCTGATCGAGGCCTACCAGACCGTCCTGGCCCGCGGCCGCGACCTCTCCATCGACGCCGGAGTCAACGACCAGGGCGCGAACGCCGCGCTGCTCAACGTCACCTCCCGCATCGCGAGCCTCTACATGCTGCTGGCCAACGACGCGTACATGGATGCGCTCGACCCGACCGTCGGGCTGGGCACGAGCAGCAGCCTGGGCGTCCGGGCGCCGGCGCTGTTCGCCTTCGGTAACCAGTTCCGCTCGGACCAGTTCGGCCTGATCGACGAAGAACTGGCCCTGCTGCGCGGCCGCGACGAGACGCTCGGCGGGGTTGCCGCTGGACCGACCTACAACCGCCTGACCTGGAACTTCACGAACGGCGACGGCGAAGTCGCCTACGTGATGAACTACAACATCAAGGATGTCAACCAGGACGGATTCGTGAACGAGGCCGATGCGGCCAGCATGTACCCGCAGGGGCACGGCGATGCCTGGGGGCAGTTCCTGACCGCGCTGACCAAGTACTACGAGCTGCTGCGGCACCAGAACTACACCTGGGTGCCGCGCGCCGAGCCGCTCAGCGTCGCGGGTGCACCGGTCGTGGTGGACTACTACGACGAACGGCGGTTTGCCACCGCAGCGGCCGAGAAGGCCCGTATGGGCGCGGAGATTGTGGATCTCACCTATCGCAAGCACTATGCAGACGCGGACAGCCAGGAATACGTCGACACGCACATCGACGCTTCCGACGATGGCGCACGGGCCTGGGGCGTGCTTGACTGGGCGCAGCGGGCCGGCCAGGGCGCGTACTTCGACTGGGTGATGGCGAACGCCATCATTCCGCCCGAGGACGACCGCTACACCGACCTGCGCAAGATCGACCGCACGACCGTGCTGGACATCGTGGAGATTGCGAACCAGTACGCAGCCATCGAGGACAAGCTCGACCGGGCAGACAACCTCGCAAACCCGCTCGGCCTGACGGGCGATGCCGTGATGTTCGACCTGGATCCGGCCCTCACCAAGACGACGCCCACGGCCGAAGGTCAAACGCACTTCGAGCAGGTGTACGAGCGGTCGCTGAGCAGCCTGAGCAATGCGCTGAAGCTGTACGACTACGCCAACGAAGTCAAGCTCCAGCAGCGGCAGGCCCAGGACCAGCTGCGCGACTTCTCGCTGAGCATCATGGACGAGGATCGGGCACGCGTCCACGAGCTGATCGAAATCTTCGGTTATCCCTATGACGCGGATATCGGCGTGAACGGCACGTATCCGGAGGGCTACGACGGCCCCGACATCTACAACTTCAACCTGATCGACCGCACTGAAATCACCGACTCGGAGATGCGCTGCAGCGAGCAAGAGATTGCGGCCGACAACTGCCCGTCCGAGACCGTCTCCTATGTGCTGGAGTTTGCGCCCATGGAGTGCCTGGGCAACTACGTGACGACCCTGACCGGCTACGTCTACGGCCAGCCGTTCGCGGTGGAGGACGTCTGCCAGTCGCAGATGCCCACCGAGAACCTGGAGCTGGATTACACCGTGGGCGTCGGCCTCGATGCTGGCTTCGGCCGGTACAAGCCCTCGGCGTGGCCCGACGACAGCGCGCGCAAGGCGTGGGGCGAGATTCAGCGCAAGATGTGGGGCGTGTACGATGCCAAGACCGAATACGAGACGGCCGCGGTTGCGTATCGCAACCATGTCGAGGCGCTGGAACAGCATTATCTCGCGATGAAGGACCGGGCCGAGTACCTGGAACGGAAGAACGCGCTCGACGCGGCCACCAAGGGCATCGTCCTGGGGCTGGATGAGACCCTCAAGGCAATCGACATCGGCAAGGACGTCTACGACATCATCAAGACCAGCATCTACGACAAGAGCTGGGCGACGGCCATGGGCCAGCCCTTTGTGGTCGGCATCGACAACGACATGGGCTTCATGGGCAGACTGACCGCGATGATGGCGGGCTTTGCCTTCAAGGATGCCATGGACACCCTGGAGAGCCAGCTCAAACTGGCGGGTACCGCCATCGAGATGTTCAAGGAGGCCTACGAGACGGCGACGCAGATCGCGATGTTCGACTTCGACGCGGACATGGAACTCAAGAGCATGGGCTACGAGATGAACAGCCTGCTGCGCGAGGAGCGCACGCTGCGTCTCGCCCTCTATCTGGCGGTGGACAACTACTACGGTGCGTTCGACGACTACAAGGCCGAAGTGGAGCTTGGCTACCGCAAGCTCCAGGACCTGATCCGGCTTCGCAAGCGCTGGGCCGGCCAGATCGCGGAGCAGCGCTACAGCGATATGGCGTACCGCATCTACCAGAACGACGCACTGCTCAAGTACCGCCAGCAGTTCGACCTGGCGCAGACCTACGTCTACCTGACCGCCGCGGCCTACGACTACGAGACCAACCTGCGGGGCGACGACCCGGCTGCGGGCGGCCAGTTCCTGCGCAACATCGTGGCCACCCGCTCGCTCGGCGAGATCCGCTGGACGACGGGGCCGTGGGATGTGGAGCCGATCGTCGGCTCGGGCGGCCTGGCGGAGCCGCTCGGCAAGATGCGCGACAACTTCGTGGTGCTGAAGGGCCAGATGGGCTTCAACAACCCGCAGGCCGAGGCCAACCGCTTCTCGCTGCGCTATGAGCTGTTCCGGTTGCTCGACGGATCGGACGCCGAGTGGCGGCAGACCCTGGCGCGGTACTATACGCCGAACATCTACGGCGAGCCGGTCGTCGCAGAAATGGCGAAGCGCCCCTACGGGACCACCGGCCCGGAGCCGGGCCTCGTCATCCCGTTCGGTTCGACCATCACCCGGCGGCTGAACTACTTCGGCAACCCGTTGGGGCCCGGAGACAGCGCGTACAGCGCGACGCAGTTCGCGACCAAGATTGCCAGCGTGGGCATCTGGTTCGAGGGCTACGATACGGCGCGGCTCAGCCAGACCCCGCGCGTCTACCTGCTGCCGGGCGGGAACGATGTCATCCGCCCGCGCAACACGGAAGGCGTGCTGCGCTACTGGAACGTGACGGAGCAGCTCCTGCCCGTGCCCTACCCTATCACCCAGGCCGACATGCAGAACCCGAACTGGATTCCGAGCATCAACGGCCTGCAGGGGCAGTTCCTCAAGGTCAAGCCGTACGCAGACATGCGGGCTTACCCATACACTGAGGACTTCGAGCCGACCGAGCTGAACACCGACACCCGGCTCATCGGCCGGTCGGTCTGGAACACCGAGTGGGTGCTGGTCATCCCGGGCGCAACGCTGCTGGCCGACCCCGACGTGGGCATCGACCGGTTCATGCAGGACGTGGATGACATCTATGTGTATTTCCAGACGTATGCCTATGCCGGGACGGCTGCGGCTGCAGAAGCGGAGCTTATGGAGGACACTGGGGACGGGCGGCTCGCCGCGGGCGGGGAGACCCCGCCCCTACGTGTGGCCGGGACTGTCAGCACGGCCGCGGACCCGAACGCCATGCCGCAGCCCGATGCGCTGTTCTACGGTGTCGCGCTGCGCGACGGCGCGGTCATGGAGAGCGGAACGCTGACGGCCATCCTGCCGAGAGGCGGCGTGGTCACGACCGAGATTGCGCCCATTGCGGGCACGGACTACAACTACGCACTGGCCGTGCCGCTCAGCTACTACGACGCAGGCGCCACGCCCACGGCGAGCGATTCGGCCCGAATTGCGGAGACGATCAGCTTTACCGTGAACGGCATACCCGCGGTGCTGCGCGATGCCACTGGCATCAGCTACCAAGCCTACCGCATCGACGCTGCCGGCAGCGGCTATGCCGTGACGGTGGATATCAGCGGCCCCGGCAGCTACCCGCTGGGCGATGTAAATGTGAGCGGACGCCGCGACTCGGCCGATGCCCTGCTGGTGCTGAAGTACGATGTGGGGCTGACGCCAGGCGTGACCACCTGGCCGCCCGGACCGGGGACGGTCTACCTGCCGCTGTGCGATGTCACCCAGGATGGCCGCTGCAACTCCACGGATGCGCTGCGCATCCTGATGTGCGACGTCGCGCTGGCCAGCTGCCCGGCAGCTGCAGGGACTGCCGCAGTGGAAGAAATCAGCCTGGACGATGCACAGCCGGCGTTCTTCCGCCTCGAGCAGCAGCCCGACGGCAACGAGTGGACGGTCCGTGTGGTCACAGAGTCGCCACACGCGCCGCTCGGGGTCACGGTCCTCAATCTGACCTACGACCCGGCCCGCGTCAAGGTCGTAAGCTGCAGCGAAAACCCGGCCGGTCGAACGGATCTGGCTGCGTGCAACCCGGCATACGCCGAGGGCACGGTCAGGTACACCGGCATCACCACCGGCGGCATCGTCGAAGCGGCGCCGCTGGCCGAGGTTCGCTTCGAAGTGCTGGACGCGACCTTCGCTGAGCAACTGGCAGCAGGCGCGCCGCTGGCCGAGCTGGCCGTGGAGGCCGCGTTCGATGTGGACCTCAACGCCCTGCGGCCCGAGGTCACAGTACCGGGGAACGACGAGCCGGCGATGCCGAAGCCCATCTACCTGCCGCTTATCGTGAATGGGGCGCCGGTTTCGACGGAGCCTGCGAGCATGCCGGAAGTGATTCCGGATACCCCGCTCCCTCCGTGGGATCTGGAACCGATCATCGAGCCTGAACCGGCAGTTCCGGTGGACGAACCGCCGGACGACGAGCCGGTGGTCGAACCCGACGCCGTGGCATTGCCGACTGCGGAACCACCGGCCAGCGAACCCGAGCCGATCGAACCACCGGGCGAAGAGTCGCCGGGCGAAGAATCGCCGGGCGAAGAATCGCCGGTGGACGAACCACCGCTGTTCCAGTCTGCCCCGCCGGCCAGCGAGTCGAAGTAGCGAATGCGCTACGAGAGGGGGAGCACGATGACACGCCATGCCAAACCGCGAAGAAACGTGAACCGCATAGACAGCACGCGGGCCGGCGTGCCCGGCATCGCACCTGCCATCGCTCTCTTCACCGCGCTGGTCGCCGTGCTCCTCCTCATTGTCCCATCCGCCGCGTCGCGTCCCACCTCAGAGGTGGCTGCGACCTACCAGGTCACCCTGTCGGTGGGCGCGGCGCCATATACGTATCAACTGGTCCAAGGCAGCAGCGTCACGCTGCCGGTGGGGATCAATGTGACCGGCGCGTTGCCGCTCTCAGCTATCTCGGCGCTGCTGCAGTACAACCCCACCGAGCTGCGTCCGACCAGCTGTGTCGCGCGCGCCGGCGGACCGAGCGGCTACTGCAATGCAACCTATGACACAACCCACGGTCTGGTCCGGTTCAATGCCCTGTCCGGCACGGGCATCATGGGGGAGGCCATCCTGTTCGACGTGACCTTCGAGACGGCCGCCACCCCCAAGGTGAACCAGGTCAACCCCGTGACGCCGCTGATCGAGAGCCTTGCCGATGCGCAGGGCAACACCATGACCTCGCAGGCGGTCGGCAGCACGATCCGGGTCCTGAAGCCCGCCACCACGGGCGCCGTGGTCTACGTGGGCATGCCTGAGCAGGCGAAGCCGTTCGAAGTCACGCGCGGGCTGACCACGACGGTGCCCGTCTGGCTGACGGGCGTCACCGATCTCGGGTCGGCCACATTCTTGCTGGCCTTCAACCCGGCCGTCGTTCGCCCGGTCGCCTGCCGGCCCATCCAGACGAGTGACGGCAGCGCGTTCGGCACCTGCGCGCTCCATGCCGACCATGTGGCAGCCAACTTGCTCTCGTCTGCGGGCCTGTCCGGAGCGGCGGTGGCCTTCGAGGTTGATTTCACGGCCGCGGGCAGCGGCAGCAGTCCCCTGAACCTGACCATCGATGCCTTCAACACGCCGGCCGGCACGCCAATACCCGTGCGCATCATCAACCAGTCCATCGATGTGTTATCCGATCCCGGCCCTGCGCTGCCGCTGCTTCGCATCGAGCCGGCGACCCAGAACCTTTACGGCGATGCACGCGTGGCAGTACATGTCTTCCTGGACAGGGGCACGGAACTGGCCGCGGGAAGCTGGGGGGTTCGCTACGACTCGAGTGTGCTGCAGGCCGAGACATGCCAGCCCTCCGCCGGTCTGCCGAACGCAGTGTGCAACGCGACGGGCGAGCCGGGCCTCGTGCGTCTATCAGTGCTGGCGACTGAGCCGCTCGCGACCACGACCGATGTCGCAACGGTGACCTTCCGCCGCAACCCGGAGGCGCACGGCGGCCTCAGCTCCGCGCTCCAGATCGAGGTCGACAACTTCGCTAACATGGCCGGCGAACAGATACCCTACAGCATGCAGAGCGGGCAGATCAAGCTCTACGGCGAACTCGACGGCGGCGCGCAGGTCCTTGTCAGCTTTTCAGGCGCGCCCGCCGGCGGATATACACTGGCATCAGGCGCCAGCCTGGACCTGCCCATCACGTTGAGCGGGATTGCACCAGACAAGGCGATCGGCAGCCTGAGCGGCACGATCCGGTACGATCCCGCGGTGCTGCGCCCGACGCGCTGCCTGCGCGCGGCCGAGAACCTGACGTTCATGGGCTACTGCAATGCACAGCATGACCCGGCCGCCGGCATTGTACGCTTCAACCTGGTTTCAGCCGAAGGCCTGAGCGGCACGCTCACTCCCTTCACGGTGACCTTCGAGGCAACCTCCAGCGCTGGCGCGGGGAAATCCAGTCAGTTGGACCTGAATCTCGATACCGTTACCGGAGCGCTCGGCGAGCCGCGCACGTGGCAAGCCGCGGACAGCTCGGTTCTCATTGGCGTTCCAATTGCGGCGCCCCGTGTGCTCATCGGCCCACCGGCGGGCAGCGGGCTCTACATCTTCGGGCGGGGCGTCACACAGACGGTGCCGGTGTGGATCGACGGCGTGACCGGCCTGGGTACAGCCAGCGTCACTTTCCGCTTCGATCGCGCTGTGGTACAGGCGATCGGCTGCCGGCTCCGCAGCGACCTGATGCCCGGAGTTACGGGAGGATTCTGCTTCATCGCACCCGATACGGGGACCATTCGCGCCAACCTGCTGGTCCAGCAGGGCTTCAGCGGCAGCGCGCAATTCCTCGATATCGACTTCACCGCCGCGAGCCTCGCCTGCGACGTCAAGACGGCGCTGACCATCAACGTTGAGAACTTCGTCTCGACGGCCGAGCTGCCCATTGCGTCCACGGCGCGCCACGGTGAGTTGCGTGTTCCCTGTGTGGCTCCGGCGACCCCGACCCCAACGGCTACACCCGCTTACACGGCAACGCCGTCGATCACACCCACCGTCACAGTCACCCGGACGCCGACTGCGACGCCAACCTCGACGCTGACGCCGACGGCCACAAGTACGCCTACTGAGACCGGCACACCGACGCACACGCCAACTGTGACGGACACCCCGACGGAGACTCTGACGCCGACGGCCACCGCCACTGCGACAGAAACCGGGACACCCACGGAAACGCCAACAGCGACACTAACACCTACCGAAACGCCGGTCCCGACGCAGACCGAGACATCGACAATCACCTTGACTCCGACGGAGACACAGATACCGACGGAGACTGCCACCGCCACCGCGACGTCGACCCCGACAGAGACCGCGACGTCTACGGCCACCGCGACCGCAACGTCGACTGCAACCGCCACACCGACCGCGACGGCAACGCCGGGGACCTCCATGCATATCGGAGACCTCGATGGTACAGCCACGGTGGGGGCGAAGGACTGGCAGGTGACCGTCACCATCCTGGTGCACAACGCAGCCCACCAGCCGGTCTCGGGCGCGACCGTCTACGGCCAATCGAGCGTCTCGCCGTCCACGACACTCAAGTGCAGAACGGGGACTGGGGGCACTTGCACGGTCAGCATCAACAAGATACCTTTGTCGCTTGCCGAGGTGACGTTTGCCGTTACGAATGTGACGCACGCCACCCTGACATACGACAGCGGGTCGAACCATGATCCCGACGATGACAGCAGCGGGACGAAAATCGTCATACCCAGGGTGACACGGATGCCAAGCTCATGGATTGCGCGCCTGGGGGCGTTTTTCGAAGGGATTGTCGCCTTGCTCTGGGGGGAGTGAGCGGCCGGCCAGACAACGGGCGGTCGTGCGGCCCAGGGGCAGTCGCACGCCGCCCGTTGTCGCGTCCGTTACCCGGCCCCGCTGCCCCCGCCGCCGCCCGCGCCGCCGGCCCCTGCGCCGCCCGCGCCCGATGAGCCGGTCGAGTTCGCCGCGGACATCATGACGACGAAGGAACCCATGCTGCCGTCCGAAGACCCGGCCAGGCCGTGGAACCAGCCCGGAATCTCGGCGCCGCCCCGCTTCTGGAACGCCTTCGCCCAGCCCCCGGCCAGCCCGACCGCCGCGGCATAGGGCAGGTAACGGTCGAACAGGTGCACGTCCCAGGACGGTTCGCGGCCTTTGGTCACATCTTTCAGGTAGTTTGCAAACCCCTGCCAGCGCACTGCCTCGCGCGCCCCGTCATCCGACAGCGGCGAATACGTGCCGGAGAGAATGAAGGCAACCATGCTGAGCACGAACATCGCCGCGGCCAGCAGGAACCCGTAGGGGCCGAAGCGGCCGAGCAGCAGCACGGCCAGCGCCAGTAGCGGCAGGATGGCAATCATGAACACGACGCCGATCACCATGAACCGCTGGCTGAGTGCGCGGCGGGCCGGGTCGAGCAGGCGGGCATCTTCAAGCTCTGCGAGCAGCGGATCGGAGAAGCGGCTGAACTTGCTGCCCAGCCGCTGGCCCAGTTCGGACAGCTTCACGGTCTCGCTGCGGCCGGCCTTCGTGTCGAACATGAGGTCGAGCAGCGCGACCTCATGCGGCCGCAGGTCGCGCGGGTTGGGATCGACCTGGCGGACCACGAAATCATGCGGCCGGTACCAGGTCTTCTCCACGGCTTCCTCGATGCTCAACACCCCGCGCTGCGCCAGGCTGAACAACGCCGCAAGCGCATGGTTTGCGGTCGGCTTGCCCGCAGCCGCCGTCAGCCCGCCGGCCAGCGCGGGCGGCAGCTCGCCCGGCAGCGTCGAAGCGTGCAGGGGCACATCGGGCAGGCTCATGGCCCGGCGGCCGCGCGCCCACAGCACATACAGCCAAGCGAGACCCGCGGCCAACACGGCCAGGACGCCCGTCAGGACGCCGGGCATGGCGGCGCGGGCTGCCTGTTCGCGCGCCTGCCAGGCGGGGGGCACGGAGATGAGGCTGCCATTGGCGAACGGCACGGCCACGGTTAGCGGCGTCTCCGGTTCCAGGCCCGTGGCCGTCAGGACAATCTGCCCATCCGCTTGCGTGACCTCAGCGCGGCCGCGGCGCACTTCAACGGGGCCGCTGGGCTGCGCGCCCGCAGGATAGGTCAGGCGCACCGTGCTGCGGGCGATGGGATACTCGTAGTCAGTGGGCAGCGCGTTCCAGAGGAACAGGTCCCGATCCGCCTCCTGCCGCACCACGCCGAGCATCCAATATCGCAACTCGAAGACATGCGTCGCATCCGAGGTCGGCGGTAGGTGCCAGGTGATCCTGACCGGATCGCTGCCGGAGACCTCGTACTGGCCCGCGCCGTCGCCCGCAGACAAGGGCTGCCCGTCGAGGCTGACCTGGATGTTGGCGATGCCGTCGGAGTAGTCCTCGGGCAGCTCACGATAGACATAGGTGAACGGGCCACCCTCGAAGCGGAACTCGACGGTCTCGGTGACATCCAGCACGCCGTCCGCCAGCAGGTTCCACTCGACGTCGAACCGCTCGGCGGAGTAGCTCTTGCCGTCCGCGGTCACACCGAGGGGGACCGCGGCGCCGGCCAGCAAGCCCAGCAGGATGAATAGGATGATCCATCGTTTCGACATAGCCCCTCCAGTGATAGCGCACTCAAGCTGATCAAATTATCGCGCTGTCTGGAGGGTCGAAGTATGACGCAGACCCACCCAGGAAGATGACAAGTAGACGACAGCAAAGCGGATATCAGAATCGGACCTTCCGACCTTCCGGGCCGGGCTGAAGCTCGGCGGCCCAGGACGCGCCTACGCCACTCGGAAGCGGGCGTCCTGGCGCGGGATATCTACCGAACGCAAGATGAGCGTCACGCGGCTATCGAGCGGCAGATCGGGGGGCAGGTAGACCTGCGTCTCCAGCGCGAGCTCGGGGATGACGAAGATGCCGTTCTGCCCGCGGCGGTCGAGCAGCACGGCCTCCCCCTGCCAGCCGGGCTGCCGGCTGAGATGGACGAGCGTCCAGTGGCGGTTGGACAGGTTCTCGGCCTGCCGTGAGGCGGCAATGGCCGGCTCGACCTCGCCAATGCGCTCGATGATGTCCGCCGCGGTCAGCAGCGGTGCGCCGGCCAGATGGGCGCGCAGCTGCTGGTGCGTGACAAGGTCGAGGTAACGGCGCAGGGGGCTGGTCGCCTGCACGTACGCGGGCAGCCCCAGCCCGAAGTGCGGCGCGGGCGCGCTGCGGTACTGGCTGCGCTTCATCGTCCGGCGCAGCGCAAACATCTCCGACAGTGCAGCCTCGGGCCCTAACGGCGCGCCGCCGGTTGAGCCATTGTCCGGCGGGTCCTGCGTGGCATAGGGCAGCGGTATCGCGTGCTCCGCAGCGTAGCGCGCCACGGCCTCGCCGGTCATGATCATCGCGTTCTCGACCATGTGCCGGCTTGCGAGCGGCAGCACCGGGCAGATGCTTACCTCCCCGCCGCGCACACGCACGCTGACCTCGGGCAGGTCGATGCTGACCGCACCATTGGCCCGGCGGCCGGCCTCATATGCGTCCGTCAGCCGCCGCAGCGAGGCGAACGGCTCCTCGGCCAGCCGGACGTCCGCCTCCTCGTAAGTCAGCCGAGCCACCCGCACGAGGCTGGGCATGATCTCAAGGGACTGCGGCCGGCCCGCCGCGTCGACTTCCAACGCAAACGACAGCGCAGGCGACACCTCCGCCAGCCCCAAGCCCAGCAGCGGCGTGGTGGCGGCAGGCAGCATGGGCACCACTGTCTCGGGCAGGTGCAGCGTCACCCCGCGGCCGCGGCCGTCCAGGTCCAGCGGGCTAGCGGGCGTCACCAGCGCGGCCGGGTCTGCCACGTGCACCCACACGCGGCCGCCCTGCGCCAGCGGCTCGAAGCTCAGGGCGTCATCAGGCGTCTCGGTCGTCGCGTCGTCGATCGCATACGCGGGGAGGTGCGTCAGGTCGCGGCGCGCTGCGTCATCGCGGAAGAAGCCCGGCTCCGACCACTCTGCGGGCAGCGGCATGTCCGGCGCACGAAGATTCAGGCCCAGTCGGATGGGATAGGGGTTGACCGTCGCGTCCCACGCGCCAAACTCCAGGAGGGTGGCGTGCGCGTTCTCCGGCGAATCCTCGCGGCCCAGCGCACGCATGACCCGGCTGCGCTCGATGCGGCCCAGCGCCAGGTCCTCCACCTCGCGCAGATAGCGCCGGTCCTCCGGCTCGACCTGGGCAGCGCGCGCCCGGAGCAGGAACGCGTCCCAGGCGGCCTTCTCGGCAGCCTCGGCCGCGCGACCGGCCTCGATGCGGGCAACTTCCTCCGCAGAAGTGACCGCGATGTGCTCCGGCGTGCCGCGGAAGTAAAGACCGTCGACAACTTGCTGCCAGGCAGCCCAGGCAGTCGCGGGGCTGAACTCCCCATACGCCAGCTCCGCCAGCTCAGGCAGGGAGGTCTCGCCGCCGCTCAGGATCTCCCAGGCGGTCGCCAGGTCCGCGCCGACCGGTTCACGCAGCTCCGCCAAACTGCGCAGGGGGCCTGGGTGCAGCGGTACGACGTCCTTCGGCCGGACGCGCGCAATCTCCCCGCCCTCCAGTTCGAGCACCAGCTTTTCGCCGGATTCACTGATGCGCGCCGGGCGGGTGCGATAGTAGACGAGGCCGTTCTGACGAATGGGAATTTCAGGCATAGACGCTCATTTCAAGGTGGGCTGAACGGGAGTCTATCACAGCGCCCAGCGGTTGACAATCTGTCTGACGTGTACTCTGTGTTATACATCACTGGCAATTCACGAAGAAACCGTTTATGATAACGGCGTATCCAGGAGCGATGTCACAGGCGTGTAAGCGAAAGGGAAATGCCATGGAGAACAGCCAGCAAGCAGAGCCGGTCAAAGGCGAACCCATCAAGAACGAGCCACTCAAGAGCGGGACCAATCGGAATGGGTCGAACAAGAGTGCGCCGGGCAAGAGCGGGCCGGTCAAAGGCGGGATGCCCCGGCCGGACCCGGACGACGACAAGCAGCGCCAGGAGCAGATGCAGCGGATGGTCCGCAGCGGCATCACCTATGTCATCGTAGGCTTCGTCGTGCTGTGGCTCTTCCAGCAATTCGTGCTCGGGCCGGCGCTCTACCAGGCGGTCGAGATCCCGTACAGCGAGTTTCGGGCCAAGCTGGCAGCCGGTGAGATTGTCACCGCGGTCATCGGCGACAGCGATATCATGGGCGACATGAAGGACCCGAATGCGCCCACAGAGGCGGCGGAAGGCGCGCAGGCAGAGCCTACCAGCCAGCCGGCTCCGTCCGTTGCCGGCACGACGCCCGGCACCATCCGCTACGACACGGTCATTGCGGCGGGCGGGGACCCGAACCTGGTCGAGGATCTGGAGGCCGCGGGCGTCGAATATCGCTTCCAGCGGCCCGCCAGTCCGGCAGGCGCGCTGCTGCTGTCGTGGATTCTGCCGCTGGGCCTGCTGGCCGTCTTCTGGTATTTCCTCTCCCGCGCGCGCGGGGCCATGATGGGCGGCGGCGGCGCCGGCGGGATGGGCGGCATCTTCGGGGTCGGCAAGAGCAAGGCCACCGAGGTCAAGGCCGAGGATGTCGGCGTCACCTTCAAGGATGTGGGCGGCGCGGACGAAGCGATCGCGGAGTTGCAGGAGATCATCCAGTTTCTCAAATACCCTGAGCAGTTCGCCAGCCTGGGCGGGCGGATCCCGAAGGGCGTGCTGCTGGTCGGGCCACCCGGCACGGGCAAGACGCTGCTGGCGAAGGCGACTGCGGGCGAGGCAGAGGTGTCGTTTTTTGAGACCAGCGGGTCCGAGTTCGTGGAGATGTTCGTGGGCGTGGGTGCGGCGCGCGTGCGTGACCTGTTCGAGCAGGCGCGCAAGGCGGCTCCGGCCATCGTGTTTATCGACGAAATCGACGCCATCGGCCAGAGCCGGTCAGGCACCGTGCGCATGGGCGGCAACGACGAGCGCGAGCAGACGCTGAACCAGCTCCTGGCGGAAATCGACGGGTTCAAGACCAACAGCGAGCGGCCGGTCATCATCATGGCGGCGACCAACCGGCCGGAGATCCTAGACCAGGCGCTGCTGCGCGCGGGCCGGTTCGACCGGCAAATCCAGGTCGGCAACCCCGACCTGATTGGCCGCCAGCAAATCCTGCGCATCCACAGCAAGAACATCAAGCTGGCGCCCGACTTCGATATCGAACGGGCCGCGCGCATGACGCCAGGCTTCAGCGGCGCGGACCTCGCGAATATTATGAATGAAGCTGCGTTGCTGGCCGCGCGTCGCCGCGCCGATGCGGTCACCATCCTGGACTTCGAGCGCGCCATCGAGCGAGTCATAGCCGGGCTAGAGCAGCGGTCGAAGATGCTGAACGAGGAGGTCAAGACCGCGGTGGCATATCACGAGGCGGGCCACGCGCTCGTCGCCGCGCTGACGCCGTACTCGGACCCGGTCAGCAAGATCAGCATCGTCCCGCGCAGCCGCGGTGCGCTGGGCTACACGCTGCAGATGCCGGAGGAAGACCGCTACCTGCTGCGCAAGGCCGAGCTGGAAGACCGCATCGCAGTCATGCTCGGCGGCCGCGCGGCGGAGAAGGTCATCTTCAACGAAATCAGCACGGGCGCGAGCGACGACATCACGCGCGCGACGGAGCTGGCGCGACGGATGGTCACGGAATTCGGCATGAGCGAGGCGCTCGGGTCGGTGCGCTACGCGGGGCAGCAGATGCAGTACCTCGGCGGCGCAATCGAGGACAACGCCAGCCTCAGCCCGGAGACGCGCGAGCTGATCGACGGGGAAATCAAGCGGATCATCACCGAGCAGTACGACCGGGCACAGGCGCTGCTGACCGAGAATCGTCCCGCGCTGGAGATGCTGACGCGTGAGCTGCTCCGCTGCGAGACGGTGGACGCCAGCGCGGTCAAGGCGGCGCTCGCCGGCGAAGAACGCGAGTGTGTATCTGAGGAACCGCTGCAGACCATCACCGGCCAGCCCTCGGCCGATGGGCCGGCGATTGTCATCCGCGAGGAAGACGCGGCTTGAGATAGCCGAGAAGACTATAGGGGCGAGGTGAGCTCGCCCCTACGAAGACTCATGAAAGTCCAAAGAGCACCTGTTTGACCA
>CAZTMA010000067.1:0-26296 GCA_964614645.1 uncultured Anaerolineales bacterium | reverse complement strand
CTAAGATGGGTGCGGATACCGCAACCCTTGAGAGGCGCCGCAAGGCCCTGACCGGGCACAAGTGCAACAAATGTGGGCAGGACGTGGCCTTCGGTGACCTGATGATGGTCAAGGTCATGGAGATGGAAGGCAATCGCCCGCGCTCGCACCAGGTGATCTATCACCGCAAGTGCTACACGATCTAGGTATTGATTGCTAAAGACGCCCCATCGGGGCGTCTTTGCATTGTTGAACTATGGTCGAGACGCCCCATCGGGCGTCTCGATGTTTAATGCTGGTTAGATATGGCGTCCTCGCTGTACTTGGATAATCACGACTTCAACAAACAGCAGGAACGCAGCAATCAGAATATTGACGGCCACGGTGAAGGCGAAGCCCAGCGTGAGGATCTGCAGCGCGCCTGCGACACGGTCGCGCAGCGCATCCGTCAGGATGGGCAGCCCGCCCAGCAGCCAAGCCAGCAGCAGCGCGCCGGCCAGATAAACGGCCGCGACCAGCCACGGCTGGCGATCGGCTGCGCTCGGCGTCATCGCATTGCTCACGACAAAGATGACATAAGCCCAGACCCAGAAATCCGGCGCCAGCCAGATGCCGTCGAGCTGCCGCGCGATGCCGGTCCACCCGGCCCGCGTCCATTCGCGGCCCAGCGCAGCAACATCGAACACCTGAAAGCTGACCAGCAGCAGGACGAGGGTTCCGGCAATGAACGGCGCGAGGCCGACCAGGCTGTCGCGCATCGCCCCGCCGCTGCTGACCGTGACCGACCCCAGCTCGATGGCATTCCGCCGTACCTTTGGCCCGAGCGAGAATTTGCCCACCCGCAGTCCCAACACAGCCGCCGTGACGTAATGGCTTAACTCGTGCAGGACGATGCCCGGGAACATCACCAGGTAGTACAGCATGATTGTGACTGTGCCGCTGCCCGTCACGCGCAGGCCGATAATCTGCACCTGCCGGTTCATCCACCGGCTCAACGCCAGCAGCGCCACCAGGGTCAGCGTGAAGGTCAGGAGTTGGGGGAGGAGGGACATATGATTGAAGATAAAAGATTGAAGATTGAAGATTAGCCCAGACTAACCGCACAGCCCAATCTTCAATCTTCAATTTTCAATCTGTAATCGTCCCGGAGGTGATGCGCACCATCGCCGTGAACGCGTCGGTCTTGAGGCTGGCGCCGCCAATGAGCGCGCCGTCGATGTCAGGCATTGCCATCAACTCACCGATGTTCTTCTCGTTCGCGCTGCCGCCGTATTGGATGCGGATGGCCTGGGCGACCTCCTCGTCATACAGCTTCGACAGCGTGCCGCGCACGACCTCGCCGCAGACCCGATTCGCCACCTCTTTGGTGGCCGTCTTGCCGGTCCCGATGGCCCAGATGGGCTCATAGGCGACGACGATGCGCCGGGCCTCGTCCGCACTGATGCCTTCGAACGCCGCGCGCACCTGGCCGCTGACCAGCGTGTCGGTGACCCCGGCCTCGTTCTGGGCTAAGTCTTCGCCCACACAGACGATCGGCGTCAGCCCGTGCGCCAGGACAGTCTTGATCTTCTTGTTGACCGACTCGTCCGTCTCACCGAAATACTGCCGGCGCTCGGAGTGGCCGATGATGACGTAGCCCACAAGGCCCTGAAGCATCGCGGCCGATACCTCGCCGGTATATGCGCCGTTCTCGGCCCAATGGACGTTCTGTGCGCCGACGCCGATGCGCGTGCCCCGCAGCGCGTGTGCGACGCCGGGCAGGGTGACGAACGGCGGGCAGACCACAATCTCAACGCCCTCATAGTCCGCAACCAGGGGAATCAGGGTTCGGACGAACTCCACAGCCTCCGCGGGTGTCTTGTTCATCTTCCAGTTGCCGGCCAGGATCGGTTTCCGCATGTTCATGCCTCTTTCACTTGGGGGGTGTCATCATCTGACGCGGCTGCCTCGGCTGCCAGCGCCTGCTCGGCCACCAGCGCCGCGTACTCTTCGGCGCTGATGAGCGTGCCGCCGCTCGCTTCCGCGTTTAATACGTTCTTCTTCGACCGGTCAAACTGCAGCGTCACCTCGACCGTCTGAAAGCAGTAGTTTTTCCCGCCGCCGCTCACGGCGCCGGTGCCACTCAGCGTCTTGCGCACGATCCAGGTGTCGTCATCTTCCTGGCTCGGCTCATTCATCATATTGACCCGGCCCAGCAACGGTTCACCGCAGCGCCGGCACTTGGCATAGATCAGGTGCATCTGGTCATCGTCGCCGCCGAACCTGCTGCCCCCGCCCGCACCGCCGCGACCGCCGGCACGCGGCTTGCCCGCGCTGCCGCCGAGCATCCCACGCAACCTATCCAGAAAGCTCATCTTGCTCTCCTCTGGAACGCTAAATCTTGAAGCAGCCGCCCCAATCGGGATGAAACGCCGTCTCGTGGAACGCGCCGCTGACCGGATCCTGCACGTAGTTGCCCAGGATTTCCCCGCGGGCAATCTTACGCAGCGCGGAGACCAGCCAATCAACCTCTTCCTCGGTATTGTAGCACCCGAAGCTGAGCCGTACCAATCCCGGCAGATGCGCCCGGAAGCCGGCGACGACCTGCTTGCGCCAGCTCCACGCGACCGGGTCGGGAATGTCGAGCAGATGCAGTACATACGGATGTGCGCAGAAACAGCCGTTGCGCACGCCGATGCCGTACTCTGCGCCGAGGATGGCCGCGAGAAGATAGTGTGAAACGCCGCGCAGGTTGAACGGAATCACGCCGAGGCGCTCGCCGGCCCGCGCTGGGTCGGCGTCACCGTAAATCTCCACGCCCTCGATCTGACCGAGTTCACGCAGCGCGTAGGCCGTCAGGCGGGCTTCATGCTGCGCGAGCCGGTCCATCCCGATTTCGCGCAGCGCCTTGCACGCGGCCGCCATCGCGACTGCACCGACCACGTTCGGGCTGCCGGCTTCGTCGCGGTCCGGCGGGCCGGCCCAGTACACATCGTCCTCGGTGACGATCTCGACGGTCCCGCCGCCGGTGTAGTCGGGCGTGCCGTGGGCAAAGATCGCGCGCAGGCCAATCAGCACGCCGGTCCCGAAGGGCGCGTACATCTTGTGACCCGATGCCACGAGGTAGTCCAGGTGGCCGGGGTCAGCCGCCGGCCGCATATCGATGGCCCGGTGCGGCGCGAGTTGGGCCGCGTCCACCAGGATGTGCGCATGGTTGGCGTGCGCCAGCTCAGCCAGCTCGTGAATTGGGTTGATGAAGCCAGTGACGTTCGACGCGCCGCTGATTGCCAGCAGCTTGACGCGGCCCGCGTGCTCTGCAAACTTGCGCTGCACATCCGCCATGTCGAGCGAACCGTCCGGCGCCAGGCCGATGTGTACGGTCTGCGCCTGCTCGCGCCAGGGCAAGTCGTTGGAGTGATGCTCCATCAGCGAAACCAGCACTACGTCGTCACGCGTCAGCCCGATGCGCCGTGCGGCCTTGTTCAGGGCCTCCGTGCTGTTCTTGCCGAAGATGACTACCTGTTCCGCCGGGTCAGCGCCGAAGAACTGGCCGACAATCTCGCGCGCTTGGTCATAGGCCTGAGAGGAGATTTCCGACTTGAACCCCTTGCCGCGGTGGATGCTGGAGTACCAGGGCATGAACAGGTCGATGGTTTCTATCACATCCCACAGCACCGGCGCGGTGGCCGCGTTGTCAAAGTTGACGTAAGCCCGTCGCGCGCCGTCCAGCAGCGGCACTTTGACATCGGCGCCGACTACGCGCTGGCGAATGTCTTCGATGGGGAAGGTGGGGGTAGTTTTTTGTCGTTTCTGCAAGGTCATAGGGTCTTTCATGGGTATAGCGACTGCATGCATGGCTACCTCCTGGGCAACGCTGCCGTGGGTGGGTGTCTGCCGGTTTGCAGGTCGGACTCGCTGCCATACAGGAAGCCCGCTGATACAAAACGTAACGGTGATAGGGTATCAAAAACCCGATAATCTGACCATGACGCGGCGCATGTTGGAGTGAACCGGCGAGGAGTGCGCAACCGCAGATGGCAGGCGAGCGTATTACCTGTGTACCATTCCATTGTGTTGCCGCTTATGCGGCAGAAGGGACGTCAGCATGTCTGCACAAATGCCGGTTGGCCCTGATTCAGCCACCACTGAATCCCATGAGAATCTCGATGATCGCGCGGCCCGCCGCGCCGCCCGTCGCGCACGACGCACCGAAGGCGGCCCCGCGTGGCTGGGCGGTGCGCTGCTCATCACCCTGGGCCTCATCTTCATGGCTCAGAACTTCGGAGTGCTTGCCTTCGAGAACTGGTGGGCGCTTTTCATCTTCATCCCTGCGGTCGCGTCGTTCGGCGCGGCGTGGGATCGCTACCGCGACGCAGGCGGCTTGGTGACTTCGGACGTCCTGGGTTCGCTGGTCGGCGGCCTGATCTTCAGCTTCGTCGCGGTCGTCCTATTGTTCGACATCAGCCTGGGGATTAACTGGGTGCTGCTATGGCCGCTGCTGCTGATTCTCGGCGGCGCAGCCATGTTGCTGAAGGTGCTCTGGCGGTAGGGACGAGCATAAAAAGCGCCAGGCCTTCTCGCACCGCCGGTGCGAGAGGGCCTAGCGTATGAGGATTTGTTGCGTTATTTGTCGTTCAGTGCCGCGACACCGGGCAGTTCCTTGCCTTCAAGGAATTCGAGGGACGCACCACCGCCGGTGGAGACGTGCGTCATCTTCTTGGCGACGCCCGCCTTCTTCACCGCGCTCGCGCTGTCGCCGCCGCCGATGACGGTCGTTGCGCCGCCCTCGGCCAGCATCTTGGCGATAGCGAACGTGCCCTCAGCAAACTTCGGGAACTCGAACACGCCCATCGGCCCGTTCCACACGACCAGCTTTGCGGTCTTCAGCACGTCACCGAACAGCGCCAGCGTTTTCGGCCCGATGTCCAGCATCCGCCAGCCCGCCGGAATCTTGTCTGCGCCCGGGCGACTGAGGTCGCACACTTCAGAATTGGCCTCGGCATCGAACTTGTCTGCGATCACCGCATCCACCGGCAGCACCAGCGTGTCGCCGGCGCCCGCGAAGATCTTCTTCGCCGTCTCGATGGAGCTCGCTTCGACCAGGCTGTCGGCCATGTCGTAGCCCTGCGCAGCCAGGAAGGTGTTCGCCATGCCGCCGCCGATGATCAGCTTGTCGCACTTGGCGAGCAGGTTCTCGACGACCATGATCTTGTCGCTGATCTTCGCACCGCCCAGGATGGCGACATAGGGCCGCTCCGGGTTCTGCGTCGCGCGGCCCAGGTATTCCAGTTCCTGTTCCATCAGGAAGCCGGACACCGCGGGCAGATAGCGGGCCACGCCCTCGGTGCTGGCGTGCGCGCGGTGCGCTGAGCCAAAGGCATCGTTGACGTAGAGGTCGCCCAACTTCGCCATCTGCTGCGCCAGTTCGAGGTCGTTCTTCTCCTCGCCCTTGTAGAAGCGCGTGTTCTCCAGCATCAGGACGTCGCCCGGCTTCAGCGCGGCGGCCAGCTTCTCGACCTCCGGCCCGACCGTGTCCGGCGCCATCTGCACCGGCTTGCCGAGCAGCTTGGACAGTGCTTCCGCTGCGGCCTTCAGGCTGAACTCCGGATCTGGCCCGCCCTTGGGGCGGCCCAGGTGGCTCATCAG
Source organism: uncultured Anaerolineales bacterium (assembly GCA_964614645.1). Classification (GTDB taxonomy): domain Bacteria; phylum Chloroflexota; class Anaerolineae; order CG2-30-64-16; family CG2-30-64-16; genus MWBF01. Next base: position 20,692 of record CAZTMA010000067.1, on the reverse strand, counting down.
CAGCAGTGACGCGCCCTGGTCCAGCACGTACTGGATGGTCGGCAGCGCTGCACGGATGCGCTTGTCATCCGTCACCACGCCGTCCTGCATGGGCACGTTGAAGTCCACGCGCATGAGTACGCGCTTGTCCTTGAGATTGACATCGCGCACGGTTTTTTTGTTCATAGGTCCTCCTAACGATTCAAGATTGCAGATTGAAGATTGAGCCATCCGGTGTCCCGGATCTCAATCTTCAATCCTGAATCTGCAATCTTGAGCCGTTACAGCTTGCTCGCCATCATCGCGGCCAGGTCGGCCGTGCGGACGCTGTAGCCCCACTCATTGTCGTACCAGGTCACGACCTTGAGGAAGTCGTTCTTTTCCTTGCCCAGCACCATCGTGAAGGGCAGGTCGACTGACGAGCTGTGCGGGTCGCCCTTGTAGTCGATGGAGACCAGCGGTTCATCGACCGCGGCCAGGATGCCCTTCATGGGGCCGGCTGCGGCCTCGCGGAAGGCTTGGCGCAGTTCTTCCGTGGTGGTCGGCACTTCGACCTGGGCGGTGAAGTCCACGACCGAGACGGTCGAGGTCGGCACGCGCAGCGCGTAGCCGTCGAACTTGCCCTTCAGTTCCGGGATCACCAACGCGACGGCCTTGGCCGCGCCGGTGGTCGTCGGGATGATGCTCATCGCGGCCGCACGCGCCCGGCGCAGGTCGCTGTGGGGCAGGTCCAGGATCTTCTGGTCGTTGGTGTACGCGTGGATCGTGGTCATCAGGCCGCGCAGGATGTGGAACTTGTCGTTGACGACCTTGGCGGCCGGGGCCAGACAGTTGGTCGTGCAGGATGCGTTGGAGATGACGTGGTGGTTCGCTGGGTCGTATTTGTCGTCGTTTACGCCCATGACGATGGTGAGGTCTTCGCCCTCAGCCGGGGCCGAGATGATGACCTTCTTCGCGCCGCCGCGGGTGATGTGATTCTCCGCACCCTGGACGGTCTTGCCCTTCTTGTTGACGCCGTCCTTCTTGATGGTGAACAGGCCGGTGGATTCGACCACGATATCGACGCCCATATCGCCCCAGGGAATCTTGCCCGGGTCGGTTTCCTTGAACGCCTTGACCTTCTTGCCGTCGATGAGCAGGGCATCGTCCTGGACTTCCACCGTGCCGTCGAAGCGGCCGTAGTTGGAGTCGTACTTGAGCAGATGCGCCATGGTCTTGAGGTCGCCGATGTCGTTGAACGCGACGACTTCCAGGGTGTCGCCGTGGTAGTCGCGGATCGCCTTCAGCACCTGCCGCCCGATGCGGCCAAAGCCATTAATACCAACTTGCACTGTCATGTAGAAAGCCTCCTTAGAAAGGTACTGCGATTATCGGAATGTTTGCGTATAGCATACGCGGTTGTGATGCGTCGAACAATGAGCCAGCGCATATACAGGCTGATGAGCCTGCAGTGAGTCAGTCAAATTCGCGTTGGCCGAATTCGACAGCGGCCTGGTAGTTGCGATCGAGCCGCTCGTAGAGGCGCCCGTTCTCGATGGCGAGCGCGCTCAGGCTGCCGATGGCCTCGGCCAGCGCCAGTTCCGGCTCGGTGAACGTGCGCTCGCTGCTCGTGTAGACCCGCAGCACGCCCAGGGGTTGATCCTGCACATAGAGCGGGACGACTAGCACCGAGACGATGCCTTCCTCGCGCGCGGCCTGCGCATACTGGAAGCGCGTGTCAACCCGTGCGTCGGGGATGTAGACGGTCTTCCGCTGGGCCAGCGCCTGCCGGTCTACGTCGCTCCTGCCGATACCTACCGGGCCCTTGGCGCGGTAGCCGGCGCTGAGACCGTGCGCTGCCCCGAACAGCAGGTGCTTGTTGTCAGGCCCCAGCAGCCGCAGAGAGCACGCCTTCGCCGAGAGCGCCTCCGTGGTGCTGCTCACGATGGTCTGCAAGACCTGCATGGTGTCGAGCGACGAGTTGACCGTGCGCGCCACACAATAAAGCGCCTGAAACAGGTTATCCTGCATTGCGTTCGCCTCCATCCCGCCACTCTTCCTCTCAGCTTGCCACCAGCTCGATCAACGCCTGGGCCAGTTTGGTCGGGTCATGCCGCCACGGGTACTGCGCATCCACTAGGTCGCGCGTTATCAGCCGGTAGTCCACGCTTTCGGGTCGCGGCAGGCCCACCCAGTCTGCGCCGGCCCCGGGGGGACGGTTGCCGGTAAATGTATTATTCGCCAGCACCGTCGAAAAGAGTTCCCGGCCCACGTGGTCGCGCAGCGTGTCGACGTGATCCGTCAGACCATAACCCGCCGTCTCACCGGCCTGGGTCGCAACGTTGCAGACGTACACCTTGACGGCTTGCGCGCCCATGATGGCCTGGGCCAAGTCGGGCACGAGCAGATTGGGCAGCACGCTCGTGTACAGGCTGCCCGGCCCGATGATGACCAGGTCTGCATCCAGGATGGCGCGTATGGCCCCCGGATACGCCGGCGGATTTTCAGGTTCCAGGTAGACCCGCTGGATATGCCCGCCGGCCGCCCCGACGTTCGACTCCCCGCGCACGATAGTCACATGGCCAGGCCTGTTGCTGCCATCGCCCGCCAGGACCTCGGCCGACAGCACCAACTGCGCCAACGTGGACGGCATGACACGGCCGCGCATGGTGAGCACCTTCCCCGATTCCTCCAGCGCGCCCTCGAAGCTGCCAGTAATCGCGGTCATGGCGGTCAGGTACAGGTTGCCGAAACTGTGGCCGTCGAGGTCCGTGTCGCCGCCGAACCGGTACTGGAACAACTGGCCGAGCAGTCCTTCGTCGTCGGAGAGCGCTGCCATGCAGTTGCGGAAGTCGCCGGGCGGAAGCATGCCCAGGTCGCGGCGCAGCCGGCCTGAGCTGCCTCCGTCATCCGCGACGGTGACGACCGCTGTGATGTTATCGGTGTAGTCTTTGAGCCCGCGCAGCAGCGTGTTCAGGCCATGGCCGCCCCCGATGGCAACCACCTTCGGCCCGCGCCGGCGCTGGCGATGCCGGTAGACCACGTCGGCCACTTCGGTGTGACTGCTGCGGTGGAAGGCCGAGAGGAGAGAACGGTTGAGGCCCAGGACGGCCCAAGCCACCAGGCCGACTCCGATGACCGCCAGGATGGTCATCTGGATCACCGGGTCGACGTGCTGCAGGTGCAGCCGCTGGACCAGGCGCCATAATCCGGATAGCTCGATGGCTCGCGGCAATACCGTCACCGCCCACACGAGCAAGGCAAGACCCACCAGGAGCAGTGCCAGCCAGCGCTTGACACCCATGCCTGGCCGCAGCCACTTCCAATGGCTGAACTGCTCAACCCACCGTCGCATGCCTACCTCGCACCATCCAGCGGATTATACGCGAAAGACGGGCGCGCGTCAAAGAAGACGGACCTTTCCGGCACAGGCGCGGAAAGTCTGTCTGCAGTCAGGACTCGACCTCTCTATACCTAATCGATGCCCTCCTTTCACGACTTGACAGCCCTTGCCCGGTGGGTATAATGCGGCAAGACTTTCTGTAAACCTCACTCTGCCGATTCAGTTTCGTTCTGTCTCCCTGCGTCGCAGGTCATCACCTTCTATCGGCCATCTGGACTGCGCGACGCACTGCTCCGTTCTGCCAGACGGAGGTGTCACCATGATGGGGCCTCGAGAGGCCAACCACCTGACCACACGATCTGTTATCCGCTTCCAGGGAATCCAGTTTCCCCTGTCAGCCTGTGCAGCGCGCACAAATCCATAGGAGGGCTCATCGCCATGCGTAAACTGACCCGTCGCGAGTTCATCCGTCTGGGCGGTGGTCTGGCGGCCACTGTCACGCTTGCAGCCTGCGGTCCTCAGGCTTCCCCTGCACCCCAGGTCGCTCCTACCACCGCGCCGGCGGCCCCTGCTGCCGACGCCGCGGCAACTGCGGCTGCGGAGCCTGCAGTTGCCGCAAGCAAGTACAAGGAAGCGCCCATGCTGGCCCAGCTGGTTCAGGCCGGCAGCTTGCCCCCGGTTGACGAGCGCGTGCCCGCTGAGCCGATGGTCATCACTCCCAACGAGAAAGTCGGTCAATATGGCGGTACGTGGCGCTCAGGTCTGCTGGGTCGCTCCGATAACCCCTGGATCAGCCGCACCATGGGCAATGAGCCGTTGTTGCGCTGGTCTCCTGACCTCAACTCAGTGCTGCCCAACGTGGCTCAGAAGTGGGAAGTCTCCGATGACGGCAAGGAGTTCACCTTCACGCTGCGCAAGGGCATGAAATGGTCAGACGGCGAACCTTTCACCGCTAAGGACTTCGTCTACTGGTACGAAGATGTCGTCATGAATGATGACTTGACCAAGGTCAAACCGTCCTGGTTCCGGACCGGCGGCCAGGTAGGCGCCCTGACCATGGTGGATGACTATACCTTCAAGATGACGTTCGAAACGCCCAATGGTCTCCTCGTCAAGAACTTGGGCGGCGGCGCAGGCTATTTCTTCCCGCCGGCGCACTACATGAAGCAGTTCCACCTCAAGTATAGTAAGGAAGCAGTCGAGGCAGCCGTGGCTGAGGCCAAGCTGCAGGATTGGATGACCTACTACACCCAGAAGAACGACTATCCGCAGAACGCCGAGCGGCCCACGCTCCTGGCCTGGGCGGTCACGCAGGGTTACGGCGCCGGCGATGCCACTCAGTTCGCGGCGCAGCGCAACCCGTACTACTGGAAAGTGGACACCGAGGGGAACCAATTGCCGTACATTGACGACCTGGTGTACCCGATCGTGGAGAAGGTGGACGCACTGGTCCTGAAGGCGTTGAACGGCGAGATCGACATGATGGATCGCCATATTGCGACGCCGGATAACAAGGCCGTCTTTACGGACAACCAGGAAAAGGGCGGGTATACGTTCTTCGATGTGAAGTATGCCTTCGAGTGCCCGACGGTGCTGGCGCTGAACCTGGCACACAAAGACCCGGCGGTGCGGGAGGTCTTCCAGAAGGTGGACTTCCGTATTGCCTTGTCTCACGCGATCAATCGCCAGGAAATCATTGACACGACCTATGTCGGTGATGGCGAGCCGCGCCAGGCCGCGCCGCTCGACGAGTCGCCGCACTATCACGAGCGGATGGCCAAGCAGTACATCGAGTACGACCCCGACAAGGCCAACCAGATGCTGGATGACCTGGGTCTGGCCAAGGGCGCCGACGGCATGCGCCTCCGCTTCGACGGCCAGCCGTTGACCATCAACATCGAGGTGGCGCTCGCGTTTGAGCCGTGGACGCAGCAGATGGAAATGGTCGCGCGCTACTGGAAGGCGGTGGGCGTGAACACCACCGTCAAGTCTATGGAGCGCTCGCTCTTCTATCAGCGCAAGGCCGCCTATGACCATGATGCCGGCGTCTGGACAGGTGCAGACGGTGTGGCCGTGGTGATGGACCCGCGCTGGTCGCTGGCCTTCACCAATGAGTCGATTTGGGGCATCCCCTGGGCCGACTGGTGGAACAGCGGCGGGCAGCAGGGCGAAGAGCCGCCGGAGCCTGTTAAGAAGGGGCAGGAGCTCTACGATCAGTTGAAGACGACCGCGGACGACGAGCAGCAGAAAGCGATCATGAAGCAGATCCTCGATATTGCAGCGGATAATTTCTGGGCCATGGGCCTCACGAAATACTACAAGGCGTACGGCATCCGGAAGACCAACTTCAAGAATCTGCCGCAAGAAGTCTGGGCGTGGCATCTCTGCAACAGCCCGGCACAGACCTATCCGGAGCAGTACTACTTCGAGCAGGCGTAAGGCAGCCCTGGCGTCCCAGGCGTGATGTGCAGACTGCCACCTGCACGGGAGCCTGCTCGCCAGCGATCAGTCCGGGGTTGCACAGGTGTGAAGTGCAACCCCGGAACCCCGTTTTTCATACCGGCGCCTCTGCCGGGCTCAAGGAGTGGCCGATGCTTCAATACATCGTGCGCCGCGTGGTGATGATGATCCCGACGCTGTTCTTAGTGTCTGTCGTGTCATTCACCATCATTCAGTTGCCACCCGGAGATTACCTAACTACATATGTTTCGCAGCTCGCCGCCATGGGCGATCTGGTTGACGAGTCCACGCTCGAGTCTTTGAGAGACCGTTATGGCCTCGGCCAGCCGTTCTACGTCCAGTATTTCCGCTGGATTTCGAACATGCTGCAGGGCGATTTCGGCCAGTCCATGGAGTGGAACCGGCCCGTGTGGGGTCTGCTATGGGAGCGGCTGCCGTTGACATTTGTGCTGTCGCTGGCCACGCTGCTGCTGACGTGGATCATTGCCTTTCCCATCGGCGTCTTCTCAGCGGTCAAGCAGTACTCCATCGGCGACTATATTGCCACGTTCATCGGCTTCCTGGGGCTGGCAACACCGGACTTTCTCCTGGCGCTGGTGCTGATGTGGGTGTTTTTTGCCTTTTTCAACCAGAGCGTCGGCGGCCTCTTCTCGCCGGAATTTGTCAGCGCGCCCTGGAGCCTCGCCAGAGTCTGGGACCTTGCCAAACACCTCGTGATTCCGATGGTTGTGCTCGGCGCAAGTGGCACTGCTTCGCTGATTCGTATCATGCGAGCCAACCTGCTGGACGAACTGCACAAACCCTACGTTGTGACGGCGCGGTCCAAAGGCCTGTCTGAGACGCGCCTCCTGATGAAGTATCCCGTACGTGCGGCCTTGAACCCGTTCATCAGCACGGCGGGATGGTATCTGCCCAACCTGGTGTCCGGTTCAACCATCGTGGCCGTGGTGCTGAGTCTCCCAATCACCGGACCGCTGCTGCTCCGCGCGCTGCTGTCGCAAGATATGTACCTTGCCGGCAGCTTCATCTTCATGCTCAGCGCACTTACCATCTTCGGCACCCTGATTTCCGACATCTTGCTCGCGTGGCTTGACCCGCGCATCCGGCTCGGCTGAGGACTGACCTATGGCTTTAGACACGGTAGAGACTGCGAATACCCCGGGAACCGGCGCCGGCGGCGTACCTGCTGCCAGGCCGCGACCGGAGTCCCCTGAGGCGCGTGTTTACGTGGCGTCACAGTGGCAGCTGATGTGGTGGAAGTTCCGCAAACATAAGCTGGCAATGGCTTCAGCGGTGATAACCCTGCTGATCTATCTCGTCGCTATCTTCGCCGAGCCGATTGCCCCCTACCAGCCCGATGCCTTCAACCCGCCGCGCACCTATGCGCCCCCGCAAGCGCTCCACTTCTTCCATGAGGGAGGTTTTGTCGGCCCCTATGTGTTAGGCATGAAGCAGGAGATTGACCGGGAGGCTCTGCGCCGCATCTTTACATCGGATCCGGAGCAGGTCATCCGACTGGGCTTGTTCGTGCGGGGCGAGCCGTACAAGATGTGGGGTTTGATCGACTCCGACTGGCACCTGTTTGGACCGCTGGAACCGACCGAATTTCCGGTGTACCTCCTGGGCGCGGACCGTGTGGGCCGCGATGTCCTCACCCGTATCATCTATGGGACGCGCATCTCCATGTCGATCGGTCTGGTAGGCGTGTTCCTCAGTTTCGTGCTGGGCCTCACTCTGGGCGGCGTCTCCGGCTATTTCGGCGGCCGGGTGGATGACATCATTCAGCGGCTCATCGAATTCGTGCGATCCGTGCCCACCATCCCCCTGTGGATGGGTCTCGCCGCCGCCATCCCCGTGACCTGGCCGTCAGAGCGGATATACTTCAGCATTACCATCATCCTTTCCTTCATCGGCTGGACGAGCCTGGCTCGTGTGGTGCGCGGGCGGTTTCTTTCACTGCGTGAAGAGGATTTTGTACTGGCCGCGCGCCTGGATGGTGTCAGCGAGCTGCGCGTCATCTTCCGGCATATGATTCCATCTTTTACAAGCCACATTATCGCTTCCATCACCCTGGCCATCCCGGGCATGATCTTGGCTGAGACAGCGCTGAGCTTCCTGGGTCTGGGTCTCCAACCGCCGGTGGTGAGCTGGGGGGTGCTCTTGCAGGAGGCGCAGAACGTGCGCGCGGTGGCGACGGCTCCCTGGCTGCTGATTCCGGCTCTGGCGGTCATGGTGACAGTGCTGGCGCTCAATTTCCTGGGCGATGGCTTGCGAGATGCGGCGGACCCATATGGCCGGTAAGCACAGCGGCCTCTACGAAACCAACAGGACAGACGGTATGCCAAACGCTGACTGGCTCCTGGACATCAAGGGGCTCAAAACATACTTCTTCATGGACCAGGGCACGGTTAAGGCCGTAGATGGCGTTGACCTGACCTTATACCGCGGGCGCACATTGGGCATCGTCGGCGAAAGCGGGTGCGGCAAAAGCATCACGGCGCGCTCGATTCTGCAGATTGTGGATACGCCGGGAAGGCTCGTCGCGGGAGAGGTCCTCTACCGCCGCACGCTGCCGACCAACGGCGCCGGCGCCCAGATCGAGGAAATCGACCTGGCCCAACTCAAGGCGACCGGTCGTGAGATTCGCGCCATTCGCGGCAAGGAAATCTCCATGATTTTCCAGGAGCCGATGACTTCGCTCAGCGGGTTGTATACCATCGGCAATCAGATCATGGAGAACCTGTTGCTGCACCAGAAGATGAGCAAGACTGAGGCGCGCGAGCGGGCCATCGAGCTTCTTCGACAGGTCGGCATCGCGAAACCGGAACAGCGCGTCGACGAGTATCCGCACCAATTCAGCGGCGGCATGCGCCAGCGCGCGATGATCGCCATGGCGATTGCCTGCAATCCGAGCTTGCTCATTGCGGACGAGCCCACGACAGCATTGGATGTCACGACCCAGGCCCAGATTCTGAGGCTGATTCGCAGCATGCAACGCCGGCTTGGCATGTCGCTGATGCTGATCACCCACGATTTGGGAGTCGTGGCCGGGATGTGCACCGATGTAGCGGTCATGTATCTCGGTCGGGTTGTGGAGACCGCCGACGTGGAATCGATCTTCCACGACCCGAAACATCCCTACACGCAGGCGCTCCTGCGGTCCATTCCCAAGGTTGGCGGCGCAGTCCGCCAGCGTCTGGATTCCATCGAGGGGATGGTGCCTGATCCCTTCACGCGTCCCAGCGGCTGCTATTTCCATCCCCGCTGTATCCGTTATATGCCGGGCGTCTGTGATCGCGAGACCCCGCAGCCGGTCCAGCTCGGGCCTGGCCGCATGGTGAGTTGTCTGCTCTATGGGCAGCCAGATGAAGTCGCAGCGCGACAGGCACGATCGATGGGAGCGGAATGAGATGATTAGTACGGCCGGCGCATCGAATGGCGCCCTGCTCGAGGTCAACAACCTTAAAATGCACTTCCCCATTCGGAAGGGCTTCTTCCGTCGCGTCGTGGGCCATGTGCGGGCCGTGGATGGGGTGAATTTCGCGGTGAAGCAGGGAGAGACGCTCAGTCTGGTCGGTGAATCTGGCTGCGGCAAGACGACTACGGGGCGCTGCATCTTGCGCGCCTATGAGCCGACCGCCGGCCAGATTCTCTATCGCAGGGAAGACGGCCAGACGGTTGACCTGGCCCGGGTCGACGGCCATGCGCTCAAGCCTTATCGCCGCGAGATCCGCATGATCTTCCAGGACCCCTATTCCTCGCTGAATCCCCGCATGAACGTGCTGGATATCGTTGGGGAGCCCCTGAGGGTGAACGAGGCCTTGAGAGGTTCTGCACTGGAAGATCGCGTCGCACACCTGCTCAAACAGGTCGGCCTGCGACCGGAGTTTATGCGCCGCTATCCGCACGCGTTCAGCGGGGGTGAGCGGCAACGGATTGGTATTGCGCGGGCGCTGGCCCTGTACCCCAGGCTGGTAGTCTGCGACGAAGGCGTGTCCGCCCTCGATGTCTCAGTGCGCGCCCAAATCCTGAATCTCCTGCAGGACCTCCAGCACGAGCTCAACCTTACGTATATCTTCATCGCTCACGACCTCAGTGTCGTGGAGTACCTGAGCGATCGCGTCGCCGTGATGTACGTCGGAAAACTCGTAGAGTTGGCGGACACCGAGGAACTGTACCGGAATCCCAAACACCCCTATACCGAAGCACTCCTCTCCGCCGTGCCGAAACCCGACCCGCGCTTCAACACGATAGACGAAGGCATCGTGCTGGAAGGCGACGTGGCCGATCCATCCAACCCACCGTCGGGTTGTTACTTCCATCCGCGCTGCCGCTATGCCCAGGATATCTGCCGCCAGGAGGAACCACCGCTCACTGAACTGCAAGGCACAGGTCATTTCGCAGCCTGTCATTTTGCGGATCAGTTGCACCTGAGTAGTATTCTCAACATCAATCCGAGTTAAGGGGAGCATAGGTATGAGTGAGCTGTTTAGTGGTGATCGTTTTGCCGGTATTGAGGATGTTGAGCGGCTCGGTTACGGAGTGGAAGAGAACGCCCGCCGGCTGCACCGGTTAGCCTATGTTGAGCGACGACTGATGTTCGTGGCCGCCGGGCATATGCTGAGTGTTCCTGAGTGGGAGGTCAAGTTCCTGCTGGGCCGGCATCTCTATGAAGATGCCGAGCATCACGAGGCGTTGCGCGCGCGCATCGGTGAGCTACGGCGCTCCGAAAAGTCGGTCGATGCGCCGCCCGATGCCAGCTTGACGGCGCTGATGGATGAAGTCATCCGAGCCGAGGATGCGGTCGAGCTGCTGACAGGCATCTACGGCGTCATCAAGCCTGCCTTGGTGACGGCTTACAAGGCGCATCTCGACGGCATTAACCCGCTCGTTGACTACCCGACCGGGCGCATGCTGCGTCTCCTCCTGGCAGAGGAGGAGACGCAGACCGCGTTGGGCCAGCGTTATCTCGCAGAGTTAGTGTCGCGAGCGGATGGAGCCCAGGCTCGTTCAACAGCCTGGGCCGCGCATGTGCAGGCTTACCTGGACGCCACAGGCGGCATCGCCGGCGACGCACCTGCCATGGCGCCTGCCGCGCTGCCTGCCGCACGCAGCGACGGGCAGCCGTGGGTCATGCCGCAGCAGTCGGGCCGGGACGCGCGCTTCCGGTCCAGCGTGCCCAAGCCGCCCACCGTTTTCGTGCCGGAACGGGGCGACGCAGTGCGTGAGGGCCTTGAACAGATGATGTGGGTGCGGTTCCACGAGATGTCGCCTGCGGAGACGGTGGCTGCCATCATGACGCTGGAACGCGGCCGGCCGTGGGCGTTCTACCGTGACCTTGCGCGGCACTGTTGGGATGAGGTGAGGCATTCGGCCTTCGGGCAGGCGGCCCTGCAGGCGGAGGGTATCGACATCACCGCAAACCCGAATTGGACCGGCTTCGCAACCATGTGCCTCGCCGAGCTGGATCCGATTGAGGCATACACGCACCTGACCGTCGCCATCGAGCAGGCCGCGATGAAATACCCGCCGGGCAAACGCCAGGAGTATGAGTTCTGTCGCGACAAGGCGCAACATGCGTTGATGGCACTTTACCAGGACTACGACTGGGCCGACGAGGTGCTCCACTCGCACTTCGGGCAGGAGTGGATCGTCCGGGGAGAGCACGGCGGCGACCGCCGGGCTGCCATGGCTGCCGGCGAAGAGACCATGGAGCGACGCATCGGTTTCATGTCGCAGTTCTCCACCGATGGGTCCGTTCCGGACCCGTACGCCGGCCGCCGCGGAACACCCGACAAGGGCAGCGCTGCCGGGTACTGAGCCGCCAGGTCGGATGGGGATGGATGGGGTCGTCAGGGCGGGCCGGAGATTGACACCGGCCCGCCTTTTGGCATGTTCAGGCGAAATGCAACCTCATCACCTGCTGGCCGTAGCCAATGTCCATACGCTCCGCGGGCATCTCAGCGATGGCAAACGCGCTTTCATGGTGGCGGAAGCCGGTGATTGGCTGTTCGGCGCCGTTCAGCCGGAGAGGACCGGTCCAGGCGAATTCGAGCACGTCCCCGCGTAGAGTCGTCCACCCGACGCCTTGGTCTGTGATGATCGGCTGCGTTGCCATCAGCCGGCGTTGGAACGTCTCAAAGCTCTCGTCCGTGGTTTGCGAGCCCATCTGGCAAAGCCATACGTTTTGTCGTCCCGGTGAACGCAATTCGCGGTAGGCATCGGGTCCCTCGCTCACCAGTGTCTGGCCCCGTGCTGCATACAGGGCCAGGTAAGCCGTTCCGGCGCGCGCAAATGCCCACCCCTCCGCCGGATGACCCTGGCTCTCAGGAACGTGCCATTCCTCGAAGCCGAAGGTCGGGAAGTAGGCGTGCGTGAAGTTCAGCCCCGCGTCTTCGGGAGCATTGTAGAGCGCAACCAGGGTGTCCCGCCATTGGGCCACACGCGGCAGCGCCGCATTGCCGCGCCACCAGCCAGCCGGCGCATCGGCTGATTGGCTGAAGGAGCGCGGGTGATTTGTAAAGACGAGCGCCTCAGGGCCGAGGGTGGCCTGCCAGAGGTGTTCATAGTCGCCGGGCTGTCCGGGATGGTAATCCTGGGCCGAACTGAGCATGAAGTTGTTGGTGCGAAACGAGACCGTGTTTGCTTCGCGGCTCCCTTGCCGCTCGCGTGCCCAGACCTCGAACTGCCGGTCGCCGGCGATGGCGCGCAATAGCTCGGGCGGCTGATAGTGTTTGCCTGCTAATCCCAGGCTTACGGCCCCGCGTAAGTCCGGCTCGTAGGACCCGGCGCCCCACACCAGGCGACTGATGGCCGATTCCGGCGCGAAGCGGCCGCTCCGCAGGTAGGAAGGTAAAGCAAATCCCCGCGCGGGCGCAAAGACCCCCCGGAACGAATGCACCGCAATCGTAAAGAGTGTCTTGTCCAGCACCACGCTCGCCAGCTCGACAACAGCCGCTTTAGAGGCCAGATCCGACAGGTGGGCTAGCGCGGCGACGAGGAGGTCGAGCTGCGAATGCCACAGGTTGAAACCGATCTGCCCGTGGTCCTGAAGCCAGAAGATGGCTGCCTTCTCCCCGCGGCGCTGCTCCTGGGTGCCTGTCATGCCGGAAGCCGAAAACCTCGCCTTCGGAAAGAGCTGTCCGGCGAGAATCCGACAGGTGTGAAGTAGAATCTGGCTCACTTCATTGGCCAGGTCCAGTGTATCCCAACGCCTCACGCTTTCGGGCAGGGTGAAATCGAAACCCTGGATGGCTTCGTCCAGCTCTGGCAGCAGGTCGTGCGGGAACCGCTCATGGTTGGCCATCCGAGTACGGATCGCGATCAACCCCAGCAGGTTCGGCAAGCAACCAGCAGTGCGCTCCGTGGCCTGTCGCTCGCGCACGGCCTGGATTGCAGTCCGCAGCGTCTTGGCATCGACTGAGGACCACCAGCCCAGGGCCATGCGAGCCAACTCACCAAACACACCCCCTCTGCGGGCCGCTTCGCGCATCAACTCAATCAGCCGTTCATTCTCCGTGCCCGCCGGCTCAGGGGCGAGCGCCTCCTTAGCGACCCAGAAAGGCAGGGCACGCTCTGCCCGGAGGTGCGTGTCATAGTATTGCTCCGGGGGCGGCATCAGCACGGCGCGCATCTCACCGGATGGCAGATTAGTGCCGCTGACTCCCTGAATCGTGCTGCCCGCCGCGGCGTGCCCGCTCAATTCGCCGTAGATGCCCCGGTCGGGCGTCTGTAATCGCACGACGGACTGATAACTGCCCTGCGTTTCCGGTGGGAACATCAACCGGATCGCATCGGTGCGTGCATAAACCGCGCGGTCCAGGTAGGCCAGCGAGTAGGTCCGTTCGATTGATTGGCGCTCTGCGATTCTTGTGGGGGGTGTCAGGGTGGGTACACGCACGACGATATCTGACTCCAGCGCGCCGGTGACTCTCAGCGCAAAGGCTGGATATGTCTCGCGCACGCCGACTGCATCAAGCCGGACCAGCACGAGCGTGTCCTGATCGCTGAGTTCAACCTCGCAGGTTGTTGTCGCAAAGTCAACACTGGGCTCACCTGTTGGACGCGGTGGCGGCCCGTCTAGCTGACCAGCCAGGGCGCCGTCGAGCCAGAGCGCGGCCGGACACGTAGCCGACAGGTGGAGCACTGCGTGAGCCGGTTGGTTGGACCGCAAGATGCAGAAAGCCCATGCCCGGCGCAGCGTGGGCTCAGGAAGAAAGCCTTCCCAGCTCAGAAGATGGTCCGGCTCGCTGTGTCTGACCTGCCAGTAGAGGGTCTTGCTGCCGCAGGTCAGGGAGCTAACTTCTACCGGCAAGTCGAAATCCGGATGTGTCCGGTCCTGCTCCGCAAGGATGCGGTGGCGGTATGCCGGGGCATCTTCGGCTGGCCCAAGCTGGCCCTGCACGGGCAAGTCGCAGGGGCCGAGGGCGAGCCAGGTAACGATATGGCCGTCATCCAACGAGTATTCGAGATAAGATTGCTGTTTCATGTCCTCATTCCAGAGCGTGCCCGGCACCCGCGTATGGATTCTGCGACGTGTCGGGCGAGCACGCGATTGCCTTCAATGGTCATATGTACGCCGTCCTCAGCCAGGCAGGTCTCGATGCCGGCAGCAAGGACGGCTCCGTGCAGATCATCGAGCCTCACCCCGCGCTCTGCCATCACGCGGTCGGCCACGCGATTGTAGGCTTCGATATCGGCGTTGTAGCGATCGAAAGGTTTGTTGGGTGCCGGCTGACCGTCGATCACCGGCGTCGTGCGGCCCCAGATGAGATGGGTGGCCTGCGCCTCGAGAATCTGCACGAGCGTGTGAAGATTGGCCTCATAGGCTTGCAGCGGGACTTGAATGCCCGTATGGTCGTGGGGCCGCTTGATGTCGTGCAGCCCGGAGTTGAAGTGGATGACATCATAGCGGGCATCGCCGAGCCAACCTGCGATCCGGGCAAGCAGGTTGCCGCTGTCACCCCCGTTCTCCGGCAGCGTATCGACCCGTGCCTCACCGCCCAACAGGGCGCGCACGTCCGGCGCATAACCCGCGACGGAATTCGCAAAGCCGCCGGTGACTGAATCTCCGATGAGCAGGACTTTGTACATCTGAGGGATGCGCTCCGCCGAGCCAGAGTAGGCGCCGTACTGTAATGATCCTGGAACGACACCATTGTACCACGACCGGCGCGGATTTGACGCATCCGCCTAACAGGAGTAGGATCAAAACGTTTTTGTTCCTTATGGAACAATCGATCATTTTCAGGAAAGGAACCATTGTGAACAAGCAAGTCGCAGCACGGCCGCGCGACGGTTTCACCACCGGCCTCGGCGTCATCCTCGCAACCCTCGGCTCAGCAATCGGTCTTGGCAACATCTGGAAGTTCCCCTCCCTCACCGGCCTCAACGGCGGCGCAGCCTTTCTTATCCTGTACCTGGGCTGCACCCTCCTGGTCGGCCTGCCCGTAATGATCTCCGAACATGCGCTGGGCCGCCGCGCACGGGCCAATGCAGTCACCACCTTTGAGAAGCTCGCGCCGCGCCAGCCCTGGTGGCTGATCGGCGCCGGGGGCGCGTTGGCCGCATTCCTCATCCTCGCGTTCTACACGGAAGTGGCCGCGTGGGTCATCGCGTACATCTTCAAGGCCGCGTTCGGCCAGCTCGCGTCATCCGACCCGCAGGTCACAGCCGCCGCCTTCAGCGGGCTGATCGGCAATCCTGTGCAATCGCTGCTCTGGCAGTGGCTCGTGCTCGCCATGATTACCGTCATCATCATCGCAGGCGTGTCGAAGGGCATCGAGCGGATGACGAAGCGGCTCGTGCCCGCGCTGTTCGTCCTCCTGCTGATCGTCATCGTGCGCAGCCTGACGCTGCCCGGTGCGGGCGAGGGGCTGGCCTTCCTGTTCCGGCCCGACTTCAGCAAGGTCACCTGGGGGACCGTGCTCGTGGCGATGGGTCTGTCGTTCTTCAAGCTATCCGTGGGCATGGGCACCATGATCACCTACGGCAGCTACTTCCGCGAGGACCAGAACATCCCCGGGACGGCCGCCCGTGTCATGCTGGGCGACGTGCTTGTCTCCATCCTGGCAGGCATCGCCATCTTCCCCGCGGTCTTCGCCTTCGGGTTCGAGCCGGATGCGGGGCCGTCGCTCCTGTTCATCACCATTCCGGCGGTCTTCAACGCCATGCCGCTGGGCGGCGTGTTCATGGTGCTGTTCTTCCTGCTGGCTGCGTTCGCCGCGACGGGCGCCATGCTGTCGCTGCTGGAGGTGCCGGTTGCGTACCTGACGGAACGGTTCAATTGGTCGCGCATGAAGGCCACCGTGTTGACCACGCTCGTGCTCGCCGTGTTCGGTGCAGGCGCGGCGCTCTCCGGCAGTGTCCTGGCCGACTTCAAGCCGTTCGGGATGACCCTGTTCGACCTGTACGACTTCTCGTCGTCCAACATCCTGTTGCCCCTCGGCGGGCTGTTCATCTGTCTGTTCGTGGGCTGGCGCTGGGGCCTCGGCGAGGTGCGCCGCGAGCTCAGCAACGACGGGCGGCTACGCAACGACCGCATCGTGCAGCTCTTCTTCGGCGTCGTGAAGTTCCTCACCCCCATCCTGGTGTTCATTGTGCTGTTGAACGGGCTGGGCATCATCAAGCTGTAGCAGCTACAGCTTGGAGCTACAAAAAAGCCCCGCCGTGCGGCGGGGCTTGCATGGGTGGGCGTGACCGGCCCCGGTCACGCCCACGGATTGGACAGACTACTTCCTCTTGTCGTGCGGCACGGTCACCGTGACCGACTGCTCCGTCGAGTTGCCGCAGGCATCCGTCACCAGATAAGTGATCGTGTAGATGCGGTCCATGCCCGTGCCCGAGCGCTCCGCGCGCAACAGGAAGTGGAAGTCGTCCACGATCACGATATCGATCGGCGTGTCGCCGTCTCCCAGCCCCTCATCCGGCTCGTTCGAGGTGACTGAGACCCGCGTGATGGTCGGGTTGGGGTCGAAGTTGTCGCTGGCAGTCACGGTGGCCATCACATCCACGTACTTGTGATTTGCGGGCCACAACTCGTTGGGCGTCACGGAGACCTCGAGCGTCGGCGCAATCTCGTCGCAGACGTCAAGATCGACCAGCACCGGATCATGGTCTGAAACGCGGAACCAGTCGTTCGCGTAGAGAGTGGTCTGCAGGTTAGGCGTCTTGAAGTCCGTGTTGTAATCCAAGACGCTCGGTTCGTCCGCGTTGATGTGCCAGTCTGTCACGCTCAACACCTGGGGCGTCAGTGTGTGGTTGCTCAGTGCATGATCCAGGTAGCCCCACTGTCCGTCGAAGACGTAGGAGTACGCTTCCCACGAGCCGAAGTAGAGCTTCAGGTCGGTGTAGCCGATAGTCTTGAGCGCGGTGATCGGATCTTCCTGTGCGTACGAGTTCAGGTCACCGATGATCAGTGCATCGGGATCGCCGGTCCCGGTCGGATCGGTTGCCAGCCACTGTCCGAGGAGATTGGCGGCGTTGAGGCGCACGGTATTGCAGTTGCCCTGGCCGTCGCCGGCGTCCGGTGCATCGCACGCGCTGCCCTTGCTCTTCAGGTGATTCACCGCGACCACCAGGCGACCGCCCGTGACGTTCTCCTGGAAGGCCTGTGCAAGTGCGGGCCGGTTGCGCGGCGCGCTGTCACCGCCGTTCACGAACTCCACTGTGTTTAGCGCCGCGGTTGCCCCCACCGGCGTCACCCGCGCGGGCTTGTAGATGAGTCCGACCTTGATGGCATCCGTGCCCAGCGCGTTGACCTGGCCCGTGCCGGCATCCGCATCGATGAAGGCATAGGTGCCAGGCGCAGTGGCTGCATTCAACTGGTCTACCAGGATCTGCAGGGCACTGGCCGGTCCGTACCCATCGTTCTCTATCTCGACGAGGCCAATGACATCCGCCTGGGTCCCCAGGATGGCGTCAACGGTCTTGGGCCACTGGCGGTCGAACTCGGCCTGAGTGTCCGCGCCTCGGCAGTCAGTGGCTGCGCCGCCTACGCCGAGCGTGCAGTTGTCGACTCTATCCGGCAAGCCGTCGAACGTGTTGAAGTAGTTCAGCAGGTTCATGCCCGCCACGCGCATCGAGCCGGACGGCGCTGGTGCACCTTCTGGGCGAGGATTTGTCGCCTCGAAGTTCACGGAACCACCCAGCGCGTTGATGGGCCGCACGCGGTAAGCGTTGCCGGAAGCACTGTTGCCGGCCCACGTATATGTCATCACACCGACGATGCCGGTGGCCGTGTCGCCGCCGCGCAGCGTGTTGGAGGCCGACAGGGGTTGTCCGCCCCGGGCAAAGACGATCGGGTCGGGGTTCTGTGCCTGCGAGGCGTCGTCAAGGATGATGCGGTTCAGGTTGTTGGCAGCCTGCAGGGCATCGGCTTCCGGCCCGGGCGCGTAAATGTTGGTGGGCTGCATGAGCCGGTCACCCGATGACAGCACGACCTGGCCGAACCGGCCGAGCTGGAAGTGCTCGGTCACGTACAGCGTCTGCGGCAAGCGGACGATCATGCCCTCGTACTGCTCAAGAGCGGTCGCGGAGGCAAAGGGCAGCGTGACATCCACGGGGGTGACGCTGCCTTGTCCACATGCCACGACCGATGAAGCACTGATCTGCGTCTGCCCCTGAAACTCGGAGACTGAGCCGGCAACCCGCACAACATCCCCCAGGTTGACATAGTTGTTGTTCCCGTTGAAGACGAAGATGCCGTCGGAGGTGGCCAGGTTGCCATCGCCGGCCATGTCCTGCAAATAGAAGCCGCGCAGCGCAGGGGAGGCACCCTCATAGTCACCGACCACGACACCCATGGTGGTCACGGCGCCGGTAATGGCTGCAGTGTCGCCGCTGCCTTGGATGTCGGGAATAGGGGTGTAAGTCTGTACGCAGACATCAAAGGGTGTAAAGCCAACGACGAAATCCACTGCCATGGCGTCAGGCGGATCGTCAGTATCCTGATCTGTGACTTGGCTCGCCAGCACCGTCAGCGTGCAGCTCTCACCGCTCACAAGGTTTGAGCCAGGATCGAGCACAAACGTGGTCGGACCGCCGCTGGCGGTGACAGCCACCGTGCCGGAAGTTGAGCAGACCAGCGAGAACCACGGGTCGGTCACGTTCACCGGCTCGCTGAAGGTTACGCTCAGATCAGCGCCGACTGGCACATCGGTTGCGCCATCGACCGGATAGGAGTTGGCGACGGTCGGAGCCGAATCCTCGACAAGCCCTGAGCAGCTAGCCGAGTGTGCGCCCAGGCCGCCGAAGGTGTCGATGGCAAAGCCATCCCACTCCGGAGCTGGGTCAAAGGCGTTGCTGCCATCGGTATCGCCAGCACAGACTGTATCCTTCCGCCGCAGGGTGTTGTCCGCCGTGCTGACCAGTCCGGTTCCCCACTCGGTGCCGGGATCGACGCCGATCTGCCCGATTGCATCGATGACGGTCGCTCCCTTGCGCAGGACCACCGCGTCGTCGCCGTTGAACCAGCCCGCGCCGTTGGTCTGGTCGGCTAGGGCGAGGATCGTCGCGTTCGCCGCTGACTGCGCGACGACATACACATCGCCGTCTGCGACCGTGCCGGTCAGATTGATGGTCAGGCCTGCGCTGGTACTGCCGTTGAAGTACATCTGCACGTTGTATCCACCGGCAGCCAGGTCCACGGCTGCGCCGGTGCCGTTGTAGATCTCGAGTGCCTTGTTATTGCTTGAGCCTTTGATGTATTCCGAGAAGAAGAGTTCGGTGGGGGTGGCGGCGTTTGCGCTCTGCAGCGGCAACGCCATTAACACTAACGCCAGAATCGTAAGGAGGGACAGCGCCTTCAACCAGGGTCTATGCATCTTGATACTCCTGTGGTGGATAAATGGGAAGTCTGGCAGACAACCGGCAACCGCAATACACTGCATCGCATTGTACCCCGCTATGGGGCCGCGCGCCAATTCGTTGGCGGACCTTCACCCCCAGGGATTTGGCCGGTTCCCCGCCGCGCCGTATAATCCGCGGGCATCCTGACCCGAGGAGTTCCGCCATGCACCTGCACGACCGCCAGACGCTGACCCGCGCGGACCACAAGCGCTTCATCACCTACCCGTTCGAACTGCCTGCGGGGACCCGCCAGCTCGACGTGCGGTTTGCCTTCGATCCCCCGCGCGAGCAGGGCATCGCCAATGTGCTGAGCCTGACGCTGTTCGGGCCGGAGGGCTGGCGCGGAGCCAGCCACTGCTGCCGCGCGGCCCAGGAGATATCCATCAATGCGGAGGCCGCCACGCCCGGCTATCTGGCGGGTCCGCTGCCCGCAGGTGCGTGGATGCTGCAGGTCGAGACGCACGGCCTCGTGCCCGGCACATCGTGTACATACACGCTGGACATCGCCTCGCATGACCGGGTCGCGGGCGATAGCCTGCCGGCTGTTGTGGAAACAGCTCCGCAGCCCGCGCGGCCGCCACGCGGCGGCCCCGCGTGGTATCGCGGCGACCTGCACACCCATACCCTCCACTCGGACGGCCATGTGCCGGTTGCGGGCCGGGTGGCCGCAGCGGAGGCGCGCGACCTCGACTTCTTCTTCCTCACCGACCACAACACGGTGTCCGGGCTGGTCGAGCTGGACAGCGTGCCCTCCCCGCACGTGCTGCCCGCCCGCGGCATGGAGCTGACGACCTTCTGGGGCCACGCGCTGTGCCTGGGCGGCGGAGAGTGGGTGGAATGGCGCGCGGAACCGGGCACGGGGAAAATGGCCGCGATTGCCCGCGCGGCCGAGGCCGCGGGTCGGCTGTTCATCATCGCGCACCCCCATGCCATCGACGACCCGTATTGCACCGGCTGCGCATGGCACTATGACGACGTGATGCCCGGACCGGCCCGCGCGGTGGAGGTCTGGAACGGCCGGTGGAACGGCGACTCCGGCAACGAGGAGAACCTGGCGCTGTGGTACGGCTGGCTGAACGCGGG
>CAZTMA010000066.1:817-26669 GCA_964614645.1 uncultured Anaerolineales bacterium | reverse complement strand
TCACTGATTGCACTTTGGCACAGCCAGATGCTGGCAAATTAGCAATCACGGTAAGATGTAAGATACCCTCTAAAAGATGGCACCTAGTTCATTTGCGGCACGGCCTCATCGAGCCGGTCGGGGCCGCGTTGAATCTCCCAGGGGTAGACGATGAAGCGATCCGTGACGGCCGCATAGTAGTCTGGGCCGCTGCGGAAGAGGCTGGAGCCCGGCTTGTAGTGCAGCACGGCGGCTTCCGGCTTGCCGCCCGCTGCGACGATCCGCCCCTTGACCGTGGTGATCGTGCGCCCGTTGGCCCAGATGTCGTCCACGATGAGCACTCGCCGGTCGCGCAGGAGCTTCTCCTCCGGGAACTGGAGAAAATGGGGCCAGGCCAGGCGCGCCTGTCCGGCCTCGGGGAACTGCACGGCAGCCGTCAGTACGTAGTTCATCTCCAGCGCGTGCGCGATCAGGCCGCCGGGCACCAGCCCGCCGCGCGTAATCATCAGCAGGGCATCATAGGGCCCGCGCAACTGGGGCAGCAGGTAATCGATCAGCTTGTCCACATCCTGCCAGGACAGAAATTCAGGCGCGCTGGGCATGGTCGGTACAGTCATGCGGTCGGTCTCCTGTTTGGTCGCCAGCCGGGCAGCCGGGCGAGCAGTTGGGCGCGCAGTTCGGCGCGTTGGTCGGCGGTCAATTCGATCTGCGGCGGGCGCACTGCGGTTTCCGGCAGCCCGGCCACCACGGCCAGCGCGGCTTTCGTCGCCGGCTGCAGCGGGCAGGAGTCGAGCAGGCGGCGCGCCTCGCTCAACGTGGCCTGTGCACGGTCCGCATCTGAGGATGCGGACTCCGCGCTCAAGCCTTCCGCATCTGAGGATGCGGGCGCCGCGCTCAGACCGTCCGCATCTGAGGATGCGGACTCCTCAAACCGTTGCCTTGCGGAGTTCGCATCCTCAGATGCGAACTTACCTGCATCCGCCGTACGCCACGCGGCCTCCTGCACGGCCTTCACGAGGTCGGGGAAGACGTTGGCGCCTGCGGTGATCGATCCTGCACCGCCCGCCGCGCACCCCTCCCCGACCCGGTGATCGTTGCCCGCGTAATAGGCGAGCTGTGGATAAGCTGCCCGGAAATGTGCGAGTTGAGCGGGGTCGCCGGTCGAGTCCTTCAGCCCGTAGAGCACCTCGCCGTGGCTGGCAAGCAGCGCGTCGAGCACGCCATCGCTGATGGGCACGCCGGTCGTCTGGGGGATATGATAGAGCAGCATGCGGCTCCCCGGCGGCACCGCTGCATCGCAAACACGGCGGAACCAGGCGACAACACCCGCCTCAGGCGGCTTCTTGAAGTAGAACGGCGGCATCACCAGCACGGCATCGGCCCCGTGCGCGAAGGCATGGCGAGTCAGCGTCGCCGCGTCGGTCAGCGCGCTCGCGCCCGTGCCGACGATGACGGCCAGGCCATGCTCCCGCGCCGCAGCCAGCGCCGCATCCGTCACCTGGATGCGCTCTTCCACGCTCAGCGAGGCAGCCTCGCCATTCGTGCCGCAGGGAATGATGCCCGTGCAGCCGTGGGCGGCCAGATATGCGATGTGCTGCCGCAGCCAGGGCAGGTCGATCGCGCCGTCCGCCGGCCGGAATGGGGTCACAATCGGCGCAAACACGCCGGTCAAAGATCGAGCCACGCTTTTTCTCCAGTGGCAGGTTGGAAAGTTGCAGGTTGCAGGTTCGTTAAACCTGCAACTTTCTAACCTTCAACCGTTCGTATCAGCACCGCACGCGCGGGCGCGCCGTCGCCCCGCTCGATGGACAGGGGCAGGCACACCAGCTCGTACGGGCCGGGCGCAATGCCGGCCAGCCGGATGCCTTCCAGGAGGATGACGCCCGCGGGCAGCAGCGTGCGATGAACGCGGTGGCCGGGCGCAGCAAACGGCTCGATGGAGGGGCCGTCGATGCCGACCAGCCGCACCCCGCGCGCCAGCAGCCAGCGGGCCGCGTCCACGTCGATGGCCACGAACGCGCGGTCAAATGTCGCGTGGCTGCGCTCGGAGTTCTCGGTGCGCAGCAGCAGGCGAGTCGTGCCCGCAGGTATCCCGGCTGCCTCCAATTGCTCCGCCGTTATCGGCCCCGGCCCGTCAACCGCAGCCACCCAGGCTGGACCAATCAGCGTGTCGAGCGACATGGCATCGACCGTCGGCGCGCCCGGCAAGAAGTGGGCGGGCGGGTCGACATGGGTGCCGGCATGCGTGCTCAGGCTAAGGCGGGAAACGAAGGACGGTGGATCGGCGCTGGCCTCCTGCTCGGGCGTCGCCTCGCGCAGCGAGACCACCTCGACCATGGGGTCGCCGGGCCAGACGGGGATGCGTTCCGAGAGGGTCTGGCTGATGTCGAAGATGTGTCTTTTCATGTTGTCCCCTGCCATTCTATCGTGCGCCGATTGTAACATAGGGTCTCTGTTTCTTCCCAACTCCCGTGCAGCCGGAGTATAATGACAGCCATGCACCGGACCTTTAGACTACTACTGCGCGCCGCGGGCCTGCTTGTCACCTTTGCCGTGCTGGGCATGGCGCTCATGCTGTCGGCCTGCGCCGGCCGCACCCCTGCGCCGACACCCGGCCCCGCAGTCCCGACGCCGACACTGGCGCCGCTGGACCTCCCGACGCCGGCCGGCCCGCTGACGCTGACCTTCTGGGAGGACGACGGCGATGCAGCGGGCGTGCTGCTCGACGAGTTAACGGCGGCCTTTGTGCAGGCCAATCCCGGCATTGCCATCACGCGGACCCACTTCAGCTACGACGACCTCCGCAACCAGGTGCGCAATGAGGCGCGGGCCGGCCGCGGGCCGGACCTGATACGCGCCCGCGGCGAATTTGCCGGCCCCTTCAGCGAACTCGGCATCGTCCGCCCGGTCGAAGAGCTGTACGAGACGGCCTTCCTCGACCAATACTTCCCCGGCGCGCTGGCGGGCGTCACCGTCCGCGGCCGGCCGTGGGCCTTGCCGGAGAATTACGGCAGCCACCTGCTGCTCCTGCAGAATCGCGGCTACATCAGCAACACGCTGCAGGTCACCGCGACCGCTCCGGCAGATACGGATGGTTGGCTGGCCCAACTCGGCCAACTGACCAACCCGGTCAGCGCCACCTACGGCCTGGTGTATCCCCTGGCCGAGTCCTACTGGTTGATTCCCTGGCTGGGCGGGCATGGCGGCTGGCCGCTGGACGCCGCAGACCGGCCCGCGCTGGACACGGCGGAGATGGTTGCCGCGCTCACCTTCGTGCGCGAATTCCAGACCGCGGGCGTCGTGCCGCAGAAAGCGGATTACAACCGGGCCTTCAACCTTTTCAGCCAGGGCCGGGCGGCCTACATCATCGATGGCGCGTGGAACCTCTCACAGTACCAGGGGCTGGGGCTGGATATCGCGGTAGTCATGCTGCCCCGCGTCAGCGAGACAGAACTACTGCCCATCCCGATGGCGACGGGCCGCTACTGGTTCATCTCGGCCAATACGCAGGGTGCGCGGCTGGAGGCTGCGGTGCGCTTTGCCGAATGGATGACCTCGGATGAGGCGCAGGAACAATGGTTGCTCAAGCTGGACCGGCTGCCCAGCCACGTCCTCACCGCCAAGCATCCCGCCATCACCGACGATCCGCAGCAGGCCGCCATCATGGCACAACTGCGCCTGGCGCGCGGTGTGCCGGCCGCGCTGGAGATGTCCTGCGCGTGGCAGGGCATCGACTCGCAATTCGCGGCGGTCATGGCGGGCGAAGTGACCCCGGAGGACGGGGCTGCGGCCATGCAGGCCGCCGCCCAGGCGTGTATCGCGGACATGACCCCCGACCCGACGCCGGGGCCGTGACGGGGTGACGGGGTGACAAGGTGACGGGGTGAAGAGGTGAACAGGTGAACAGGTGAACAGGTGATGTGGACGGGCGAGACTCATCGGCATAGGGCGTGAACCGCCAGGGTGGAAAGAGCACTCAACCCGCCGCTCAACATCACCCCGTCACCCTGTCACCTCATCACCTTGTCACCTCATCACCTTGTCACCCCGTCACCTTGTCACCTCATCACCTTGTCACCACGCAATCTCCCCGATGTACTGCGTCGCCAGGGACTGCATCCGGTCCACGCACTCTTCGACCGTGCCGCCGCCGGTCCAGATGCACTCGACGCCCAGCGCCATGGGCTCCCACAGGGCCGCCATGTACGGAGTGGTCGGCAGGGGTTTGCCGTTGCGCGCCTGCGCGGCCATGACCGCGGGCACGGGCAGCGCCTTCATGTTCGGATGGGCGAGCGCGGCCTGGTTGGTGGGGGCGAGCCCGCCCGTCTGCGCCAGGTAGAGCTGCGCCTCCGAGCTGGTGTAGTACTGCATCACGTTGAGCGCAGCTCCGGCCACGCCGCGGTCCGCGGCGTTCTCCGTCAGCATCAGGGTCCTCGCGCTGACGAAAGGCATCGCGGGCTGGCCGGATGGGCTGAAGACCGGCAGGGGCGCCAGGCCATAGTCCATGCCCGCCGCGTCCAGGTCTCCGAAATACCAGGGACCATTGACCGTGATGGCGGCGTACCCTCCGCGGAACAGGGCATCTGCGATGTCATAGTCGATTTCCGGCGGTATGACGGCCTTGAGCGCCTCGATGAACCGCCCCGCAGCGTAGCCCCCGTCACTCTGGAAGGTGGTACTGCCCGCCTCATCTACGACGGTTACGCCCGCAGCCTGCCACCAGGGAGCCGAGAAATAGGCATCATTCTTGGCGCTGTAGACGAACAGGTAGTCACTCTTGTCCCACGTTTGCGCCATGCTGAGCAGGTCATCGGTGGTGTCGGGCAGGTCGGCTGCACTGATCAGGGCCTTGTTATAGAGCATGACCAGCGATTCCACCGACTCCGGGAACCCGTAGATTTCCCCACGGTAGGTGACGGCATCTACCGCGGTCGGCATGTAGGCAGACGCGAACTCGGCAGGGTCAATCCACGCGTTCAGGGAGGTGATATTGTCTGCTTCGGCCAGCCGGCCGATATAGTCGCTCATCCAAACGAAGATATCCGGCCCTTCGCCCGCCGGCACCGCAGCGGTCAGCGCGTTGTTCATGTCAGTCTTGTTGACCAGCTCGACGGTGATATTGGGGCAGACGGTCATGTAGTGTGCAAAGACGCTCTCCACGGCCGCGAAGACTGCGTCCGGCCAGCCGTGCCAGACGGTAATGGTCTGGTCGCCGGCGGGGCAGGTCCAGCTTGTGGGGCCGGGCGCGCCCAATTCCGGCGGTGCGAGCGTCGGCGTGACCGTCGGCTCAGGGGTCGCGGTCGGCACAGGGGTCTCGGTCGGCGGGATGGGTATGGCGGTGGGCGTGGGGACGGCAGTAGGCGTGGCGCGTGCCAGGCTGCCACAGCCGGTCAGCATCAGGCCACAGACCAACGGGCCGGTGACCAGCAATAACCGCAGCCAGGACTTCTTCATGCGATTCCTCCGGGTGAGGCGACAAGGGCAACCGCCAAATGGCACGCGTTCCGTGCCGCAGGTTGGCTGATTCTAGCATGGGCACACAATATCAGCCAACACCGCACCATGCTTGCCAAACCAGTCCGGGGATGATAAAATCCATCTAATCTGCTGGGGAGCAGTCAAGCGATTATGCACATCTATCGGGCCGACTTGCGTGACCTCGCCGCGTGCCTTGCCCTCGATGGCTCCTACGAGACGGACTATGTCTGGCAGGTGACCCAACAGCAGGATGCGGATCAGGTGGTCACGCGCTTTCAGACCGTCCGTCTGCCGCGCGCGATGCGCGTCCAGTATCCGGGATGGAGCGAGGCGCTCCTGGCACACCAGCAGCGCGGCGACCTCATCCTGGTCGCGGCGGAGGTCGGTGACGTGCGGGGCTATCTTGACCAGGAGACGCAGCCGGATCAGGGCATTGCCTGGCTGCACCATCTGGTCGTGGCGCCCAGCCACCGGCGGCAGGGCATGGGCACGGCGCTGCTGGCCCGCGGCATCCAGCATGGCCGCCAGCATGGACTGACCCACATGATGACCG
This sequence comes from uncultured Anaerolineales bacterium, assembly GCA_964614645.1. Taxonomy (GTDB): domain Bacteria; phylum Chloroflexota; class Anaerolineae; order CG2-30-64-16; family CG2-30-64-16; genus MWBF01. The sequence goes on along the minus strand of CAZTMA010000066.1, from coordinate 20,659 downwards.
TCGTGCAGAGCAAGAACTACCCGGCCATCCAGTTCCTGACCAAGCAGGGCTTCCGGTTCTGCGGTTATAATGAACGTTTCTATCGAAACCGGGATATCGGCCTGTATTTCGTGCGCGGGTTGTGACCTATGGTTGAGACAACGGGCTTGACGTGGCCCGTGATCCTGTCATTTAGCAACCTCATATTCTCTTCCGCGATCGTCATCACGGCCTTTGCGCTGCTCGGTTATACTGTCACTCGCAACTATCGCAGCGAAGTCATCCGGACGTTCAGCGTCCTGTTGGTTTGCGTCCTGGTGGTGTCAGGCGCCGACATTATTATTCCCCGCGTGGAATCTTTCCCGGCCGTGCTGGTATGGTTGCGTGTCCAGTGGATCGGCATCGCACTGGTCCCGGCCGGCTATCTGCACTTTTCCGATGCGGTGCTGCGGACGACGCGCCACTTTTCCGCCCGCCGCCGTCTGGTCGTGGCCGCAAGCTATGTGTTCAGCCTGGCCCTGGTGGTCATTGCGCTGTTCACGGATGCCTTGGTCTACAACGGCGATTACAGACCGCCGGTCACGCATCTGCGCGCAGGGCCGCTGTTCCCGCTCTTCGTCGCCTATTTCTTCGGCACGGCGACTTACGGTGCGTGGAACGTCATCCGGGCACGGCGACGCTGCCTGACGCCCACATCGCGCCGCCGCATGGCCTACCTGATCGGCGCATTCGCGGCGCCGGGCCTGGGCGTCTTTCCGTACCTGCTGACCTCGGGCCTGATCGAGCGGCTGAGCCCCGTCGTGATCCTGCTGCTGAACATGACGGCCAATCTGGCGGTCGGCACGATGCTCGTCGTCATGGCCTACGCAGTCACCTATCTGGGCGTGCTCTCATCCGACCGGATCATCAAGCACGACCTGATTCACTACCTGTTGCGCGGGCCGTTGGTGGGCATCGTGGTCATCGTCGTCATGCTCGTCATCCCGCGCGTCGAGCTGGTCCTGGGCCTGCCGCGCGATACGGCGCTGATTTTCGTCGTGGTCGGCGTCATCGTCCTCGGGCAACTGGCCGTCAACGCTGCGAAACCGTGGATTGACCGGCTGCTCTACCCGGAGGACCGCGAGGAAATCGCGTGGATCCAGACGCTTGACCGGCGCCTGCTGACCAGCAGCGACCTGCGGCAGTTTCTCGTCAACCTCCTGATCGGCCTGTGCGAGCTGCTGCGCGTGCGTGATGGCTTTGTACTGGTGCAGACGAACGAGGGATTGCGGGTCGAGGCGTCGGTCGGCGACGCAGAGCAGGCACAGCAGTATGCGAACAGCCTGCCAGCTCAGGAAGTCTGGACGCGCTTCGCCAACGAGCCGCCGGACGAGCCGGGCCAGATACCGTCGTTCCGGCCAGATACGGGCTACTGGTTTGCGCCGCTGCACAGCCAGGATGGCGAGAAGATGCTGGGCCTGCTGGCAGTGGCTGCACGCACGCCTGCCGTCGAGATGATGGACGAAGAGAGCGTCGAAGTCGAGCTGATGCTCGTGCGCGCCGCCGCGGTGGTGGCCGACCGGCACGTGCAGGAAGGCGTCTTCGCCACGCTGCAGAGCATCCTGCCCGACCTGGAACGCATCCAGGAGTGGCGCAGTGCTGTCCGCTATGCGCCGCCGCTGCCTGTGCCGCCTGCAGCCGGGGCCGAGCCGCAGTCCGATACGGCCGAGGCGCTCTTCCAGCATACGTGGCAGCAGTGGGTCAAGGATGCACTGAGCCACTACTGGGGCGGGCCGAAGCTCAGCGAGAGCCCGCTGCTGGAGCTGAAGATTGTGCGCCAACGCTTGAAGGCCAACGACGGCAACCTGACGCGGGCCTTACGCGCAACGCTGCAGGAAGCCATCGAACGCCAGCGGCCTGCCGGGGAACGTAAACTCGCGTCTTCGGAATGGTTGGTGTACAATATACTAGATATGCGTTTCGTGCAGGGGCTGCGTGTACTGGATATTGCGCGGCGGCTGGCCCTCAGCGAATCAGACCTGTACCGCAAACAACGCGTGGCAGTGACCGCCGTCGCAAAGACACTGGCGGAGATGGAACGGGCGGTGGATGCTGAAGAACTCGCTGCGCCGGGGGGCAACGGGATAAATGGGCAGGTGCAAGGAAAAACTAGGGTAGATCGCGAGGCGTAGCACGGCGCACCACAGCCTGAGCATGTGCGGCGCGCCTCCTGCACTTTCGTGATGAGAGACCTGAAGGAGCCAAGATGGAAGACGGTTTTTGGGCGGCACTGTTGCGTGAGGTAGAGGAAGAAGTTGACCTGCCTGTGCCGGTGAACGATCGGGGCGACCTGGCCGGGCCTGCGGGCCTAATCGGCGGCAGCGGTATGCGCCGCTGGCCGAGTACAGCGGGCGCAGACAGCGAAGCCGATTGGCAACGGGCCGAGGCATTGCTGGCGAGCGAAGAAACGACTGACGTGAAAATTTCCGGTTTCAACCGGGGCGGCTTGCTCGCTGATTTCGGGTTGTTGCAGGGCTTCATCCCCGCATCACACCTGCTGGCGCCCATCCCCGGCCAATCCGTGGAGCAGCGCGCGGCGGCTCTGGCAGCCCGCATAGGGGACAAGCTGACCGTCCGCGTTGCAGAGATCGACCGCGACCGCTGTCGCCTCATTCTGTCGGAGCGACTGGCGCGTGCGCAGGGAGAGACGGAGGACCTGCTCGCCAGCCTGCAACCGGGCCAGAGCCGCCAGGGCACAGTGACCAGCCTCTGCCCGTTCGGCGCGTTCGTGGACCTGGGCGGCTTCGAGGGGCTGATTCACATCTCCGAGCTGTCCTGGGGCCGCGTGGGTTCGCCCGGCGAGGTCGTCCAGCCCGGCGAGCAGCTGGAGCTGCTCGTGCTGGAGGTCAACCCGGAGGCACAGAAGGTGGCTCTCAGCCTGAAGCGGCTGCGCCCGGATCCGTGGCGCGGCGTGGATGAGCGCTACCATGTCGGCCAGGTCGTCGAGGGAGTCGTCACCAACGTGGTGAACTTCGGTGCGTTTGCCCGGCTGGAAGAAGGGCTGGAAGGGCTGATTCACGTCTCGGAGCTGGCAGAGGGCAGTTTCATGCACCCGCGCAACGTGATTCGCGAGGGCGACCACGTCCGGGCCCGCGTTCTGCTCGTGGACGGCGCCAAGCGGCGCATCGCGTTGACGCTCCGCCCGCCCGATCCGAACCGACCGCGACCTGACAGCACGACGCTCCAGTCCTACTAGGCCCGACCATGCGGCCCTCGCGCGACGAAATTCTCGGCATGGTCATCGCGGGCCTGGGCCTGCTGGCCCTGCTCCTGTTGTTGCCGGGCGGGAGCGGCGAGCCAGGCCTGCTGCAGGTTGCCCTCGGCTGGGGCGCGGTGGTCATCGTGCCCGCGGCCGTGCTCGGCGGCGTCCTGATCGTCTTCGCCGGGCGTTTCGGCTGGCAGGTGCGCTGGGCAGCCATTGCCGGGGTGGAGCTCCTCTTCCTGGCCGTGCTCGCGCTGTCCCACACCGGCCGGTCACTGGCAACCGCACGGGCCGGCGAGGGCGGCGGCATCATCGGCTGGGCATTCAGCCTGTTTGCGTCCAGTGTGGGTGGCGTGACCGGCGCGCGCATCCTGCTGACCCTCCTGGCGCTGGCCGGCCTTGGCCTGCTGTGGATGACCCTGCCGCCCGCCTGGACGGGACCTGCGGCAGAATTCGCCGGCTCACGCATGCGACGCGCGGCCCCACGGCATCCGGCCGCGAACATCGGGGCCGCCGCGGCAGGGCTGTGGCAGCGCCTGCAATCCGGCGTGCTGAACCTGTTCGGCCAGCGCGGCCCTGAGCTGCAGCCGCAGACCCCCACCGCCGCGCCCGTAAGCCTGCCCCGCGTGACACAGGACCCAGCCTCTGGCCGCGCCACCCGGCGCAAGGCTCAGCCCCCCACACCCGAACCGCCGCCCGCCAAACCGGCAGGCCGCGGCCGCGGCCAGAACCGCCCCCCACGGCCGAGTGCGCGGCCGGCCTGGCTCCCGCCGTTTGACCTGCTGGCTGCCGACTCCCCCGCCAGCACGGCCAACAGCGCGGATGCGCGACAGCGCGCGCAGCTGCTCAAGCAGACGCTGGCCGAGTTTGGCGTGCCCGTCGAGGTCGTCAGCATCAAGGAGGGGCCGACCGTTACCCAGTTCGGGCTGGAGCCGGGCGAGATTGTGCGCGAACTGCGCAACGGCGAGGTCGTGCGCCGCCGCGTGCCCGTGTCCAGCATCCTGCGCCTCAACAACGACCTCGCGCTGGCGCTGGCCGCCGCGTCGCTGCGCATCGAGGCCCCCGTGCCCGGCCAGCCCTACGTCGGCATCGAGGCGCCCAATCCGGTCAAGTCGATGGTCAGCCTGCGCAGCGTGATCGAATCGAGGGAGTTCGTCCGGCTGAACACACCGCTGGCGATTGCGCTGGGCCGCGACGTCGCGGGCGACCCCATCGTGGCCGACCTGGCGCGCATGCCCCACCTGCTCATCGCGGGGGCCACCGGCTCCGGCAAGTCCGTGTGCATCAATGCCCTGATCTGCAGCCTGCTGATGAGCAACGGGCCGGAAAGCGTCCAACTGCTGATGATCGACCCGAAGATGGTCGAGCTGCCCGCCTACAACGGCATCCCGCACGTGCTCGGCTCCGTCATCACCGATCCGGCTGAGGCAACCGGCGCGCTGGCGTGGCTGCTGGCGCAGATGGACGAGCGCTATCGCCTCTTCGCCAGCCACGGCGCGCGCAACATCGTCGAGTACAACCGCAAGTTTGCGCGCGGCAAGGATCGCAGGCCCCTGCCCTATCTCGTGTTGGTGATCGACGAACTGGCCGACCTGATGATGACCGCGGCCGAGGACATCGAACGGCAGGTCTGCCGCCTGGCGCAGATGGCCCGCGCGACCGGCATCCACCTGGTCCTGGCGACGCAGCGGCCGAGCGTGGACGTTATCACCGGCCTCATCAAGGCCAACTTCCCCTCGCGCATCGCGTTCGCGGTCACTTCGCAGATCGACAGCCGGGTCATCCTTGACACGCCGGGTGCGGAGAAGCTGCTGGGGCGCGGCGACATGCTCTACATGGCGCCGGATTCGGCCAAGCTCCAGCGCATCCAGGGCTGCTACGTCTCGGATCGGGAAATCGATGCCCTCACCGGATTCTGGCGCGCGGCGGCGCCCGCAACGGCAGACGACCCGGAAGTCGAAGCTGCGGCCCAATCGCTGCTCGCGCCGTGGGCCGGCTTCCTCAACAGCCAGGACAAGGGCCATGACGAGCTGATGGGCCAGGCGCTCAAGCTGCTGGCAAACAAACGCTACATCTCCACGTCGGTGCTCCAACGCCAGCTGCGCATCGGCTTCCCGCGCGCCGCCCGCCTGATGGATCAGTTGGAGGAAGATGGCTATGTTGCCAGCGGCGAGGGGGGCGGCCGCTCGCGCGAGGTGCTATATCAGGGCGACGACGCACAGGCGACCGACGACGAAGCGTTCATGTGAGTCAGGGCTCCGCGCGGGTTCGTAGTCGGCGCTTCAGCGCCAAATCGACCACGGGGCGCTGAAGCGCCGACTACGAACCGGATGTCCACCGCCCCAACAGCGGCGCCGCGGCAGCAGCCGCGCGGGCCCGGTGGCTGATGCGATTCTTTACTTCCGCGTCAAGCTGTGCCATCGTTGCACCGTGTTCCGGCATGTAGAACACCGGGTCATAGCCGAAGCCGTTGCTGCCGGCCGGCCCGAACGCGATGACGCCCTCGCACGCGCCGTCTGCCGTTTCCACCAGGCCACCTTCTGTCTCCGGCCGGGCCAGCGCGACCGTACAACAGAAACGCGCGGTCCGCTCTGCCCAGGGCACGGCCGCCAGTGCGTCCAACAACTTGCGATAGCGATCCGCATCGCTCGCGCCCGGCCCGGCATAGCGCGCCGAGTAGACGCCGGGAGCTCCGCCCAGGGCATCCACAATCAGGCCGGAATCGTCGGCCCACGTCCACAGCCCGCTCAACCCGGCATAGAACTGCGCCTTGAGGACGGCGTTCTCTGCGAAGGTGGCGCCCGTCTCTTCCACATCGACGATGATCCCCTCCGCATCGAGATACGTCACCTCCAGCGGCAGATCCGCCAGGAGCTCGCGATACTCACGCACCTTGCCCTGGTTATGCGTTGCAACCAACAGCTTGCGCATCATCTTCCCTCGTATTCTTGCATTTAGCCATCCGGCTTTTGCCACGAATGGCCCTAGATGCTATCATAGGCCCACTTACCCAAGCAAGCGGAGGAAGCCATGGGCACGCATCACCCCCTGCGCATTTTCGCAGGGTCAGCTAATCGCCCGCTCGCCGAGGCTGTCGCACACATCCTGAATACCCCGTTGGGCCGCTGCACCACCACTCCTCTCAAAGACAGTGAGACGCACGTGATGATTGATGAGGTGGTGCGTGACCAGGATGTTTTCATCATCCAACCTTGCTCGCGGCCCGTGAATGATAACCTCATGGAGCTGCTGTTCTACGTGGATGCGTTCCGCCGGGCCTCTGCGCATGAGATTACCGCGGTGGTGCCGTACTATCCCTATGGCCGCCAGGAGCGCATGGCCCGCGGGCGCGAGGCCATCAGCGCCAAAGTGGTCGCCAAGATGCTGGAGACGCTCGGCGTTGCGCGCGTCGTGTATTTCGACGTCCACGCGGCGGCGACCCAGGCCTTTTTCGACGTGCCGGTGGACCCGCTGAGCGCGCTGACCTCGCTGGCCGATTATTTCAAGAAACCCGAGTTTGCCGAGGCCGCGATTGTCTCACCCGACGTGGGTCGCGCCAAGTTCGCCAGCCGCTACGCCGAATACCTGGGCCTGCCCCTGGTGCTGATGCACAAGCGGCGGGAAAGCTTCGAGAAAACGAAGGTCTCCCACGTCGTCGGTGACATCAAGGGCAAGATTCCCATCATCATCGATGATGTCATTGCGGGCGGCAGCGTGCTCGACGAGGTCAATGAGTTGGTCGCGGCGGGCGCCCGGCCCGAGATTTACCTGGCGATCACCCACGGGGTGCTGCTGGACAGCGCGCTGGCCCGGCTCGAAAATCCCAACATCAAGAAACTCGTCATCTCAGACACCATTTGCCAGCCGGAGCATATCCGCAATCACCCCAAGATCGAGATTTGTTCGGTGGCGGACCTGCTGGCTCAGGTCATCTGGCGCATCCACGTCGGTTCATCCATCGGTGACTTAATCGAGAAAGCACGAGGGTAGTAGTTCGTGAGTTTGTACAATTGGCTGTTGGCCTATATCGGGCCGATTCTTGGCGTCTTGTTGGTGCTCCTCCTGGCGGCGTTGGCCGGGGTGGTCTGGCTTTACAGGCGGCTGCAGAAGCTGGAAAAGGGTTATCAACTGCTCACTGCCGGGGCCGAAAGCGGCAACCTGGAAGAAGTGCTGCACAGCCACATGGCTGAACTGCGCGGCGCACTGGCGTGCGTGGAAGAGACCGATGCGCGGGCCCGTCGCCTGGAGCAGGCCAGCCGGTCCCATATCCAGCAGCTGGGCTTCCTGCGCTTCAATCCCTTCCGCGAGACCGGCGGCGACCAGAGCTTCGCGCTCGCGCTGGCCGACCTGGAGGGCAACGGCGTCGTGCTGAGCAGCCTGCACAGCCGGGATGTCACCCGCGTGTATGGCAAGGCCCTCATCGGCTGGGAGTCGGTCTATCCGCTCACCGCCGAAGAACAACAGGTCATTGACAAGGCAAAGCACAACGGGCACAGCCTTTCGTAGCAGGTGCTTCAGCGCCCCATCGATCGAACCCATGGCGCTCAAGCGCCCACTACAAACCCTCAGCAGGGAGACTATCGTCCATGTTATTCAGACGTGAAGCCCGGCCTGCGCCGGACCAGATCGAAGTGGTAATCGGCCCCCGCGCTACATTCGAGGGCAAGCTGCGCTGTGACGGCAGCATCCGTCTGGACGGCACGGTGGAAGGCGGCGAGATTGAGACGCTGGGCAACGTGCTGATCACGGAAGGCGCCCGCGTGATGGCCGATATTCGCGCCCGCACCGTATCCGTGGCCGGGGCTTATAAGGGGACAATCACCGCAGACCGGGTGGAGCTGCTGGAGGGCGGGCGGCTGTGGGGCGTGGTCAACGTGGCCTCGTTCCTGCTCGACGAAGGCGCGCATTTCGACGGCCAGTTGGTCATGCGCCAGACCGCCGGCGAGGAGCCGCTGCTGCTCGACCGCCCTGCGCCGGGCGAACAGATTCCGGTAGCAGACGAATAGACATTGCCACAGAGCACCCAGAGGACATTGAGCGTTTCGTCGATTTCGCGCGGAGTCCGCATTCTCAAATGCGGACTCCGCCAACACCAAGCCCGTTCCGCGTCTGAGGACGCTCCACTCCGCACCTCGCAAACAATTGCCCTGGCGTCCTCAGTGCTCTCTGTGGCTCTTCTACGCCGGCAGCAGGCCCTCACGCACCTGCGGCTTCTCCAGGTAGACCAGCAGCCACATCGACATAGCTATGGCCACGACATTCAACAGGATATAGCCCCAGTTGAGCAGAGTCGTCTCGCCCTGGGCGGTCGAGCTGTTGGCCCACAGCATCATCAAGCGGCTGATGATGTTGACGCCTTGGGCGAAGGAGAGCAGATACCAGGGCGCGGGCGAGGTCGACGGGCGCACGAAAAGCTGCACATCGGCCACCACGACCATGATGACGAGCAGCGCAGGGAGCCACCACATCTGCGAGTTGCCGCCAAGTAAGCTGGGCGGGAACAGCAGCAGCGGGATAAGCTGCAAAATGAGGATGACGCTGATTGCCAGGCGGGTATAAAGAGGCCGGCGTGCCATACTGGATATACCTCCGTGGGGAATTCCAGAACTGATTATAGGCGGTCCGCCGTCTCCGTGTCAAACAGCGGAATCTGCAGAAGGCATCCAAGCAACGCTCCCTGCGTGAGATCACCAGAAAGCCACAAACCAGAAAACAGTATTTCGCCGTCTGGTGACACTTATCCTCCCTTTGGGCAATTCTGGCTGCTTGACAGCAGCACAGGACCTCATTATAATCATCCCCTAGTTTGTTGATACGATCCAGTATCGTTCCTCTCAGAGCCTCGCGTGTCGACCAGGTCTTGCAACGCTGATGTTGGCCTGGGGTAGTCCCCATGGGTTTCCCCCCGGGGACTACCCTGATGGATCTGGAAATCACTCCCGTTGACATTTTACAGGAGGTGATCGCCAATTCAGCCGGAACCAGTCTATCTCACCGCAGTGTTGTGTATGGCAGCAGCTCTAATCTGCCCTGGCCCCCAATCATGTTTTCGGAGGAGAATGAAAATGCGAACCATGCGGATTCTCAGTATTCTGGTCCTGTTAGTTGTCGTCGTGACTTCGTGCGCCCAGCCCGCGGCCACGCCTGCGCCCGCTGCCGAGCAGCCTGCCGCAGAACAACCCGCCGCCGAGCAACCTGCGGCCGAACAACCCGCAGCCGAACAACCCGCAGCCGAAGCAGCCGGCGAGCCGGTCAAGGTCGCCCTGCTCTTCCCCATGACGGGTGACGTGGCAACCTTCGGGCTGTCGAGCAAGCAAGGCTCCGAGCTGGCCCTGCAGGAATGGAACGAAAAGGGCGGCGTCAACGGTCAGCAGGTCGAATGGATCGTCGGCGACTCCCGCTGCGATGCCCAAGAAGCCAGGAACCAGGCGACCAAGGTCATCGAGCAGGATAAGGTCGGCTTCATCATCGGTGAGGTCTGCTCCAGCGCCTCTATCCCGGTGTCCGAAGTTGCCAATGCCAAGAATGTGCTCCAGATCAGCCCCACCTCGACCAACCCGGCCGTGACCGTGGACGAGTCCGGCAAGCACAAGCCCTACACCTTCCGCGCGTGCTTCCTCGACCCGTTCCAGGGTGACGTCCTCGCCACCTTCGCCTACACCGACAAGGGCCTGAAGACGGCGGCCATCCTCTACGATCAAGGCAACGACTACGTTCGCGGCCTGGGCGAATACATCAAGGCCGCCTACGAGAAGCTGGGCGGCACGGTAGCCGTGTACGAGGCCTACAACAAGGATGACACCGACTTCAGCGTGCTCCTCTCCAAGGTGCAGGATGCGAACGTCGATGTCATGTTCCTGCCTGACTACTACAACAAGGTCAGCCTGATCGGCACCCAGGCCCGTGAGCGCGGCATCACCGCGATCATGATGGGTGGCGACGGTTGGGATTCGCCCGAGCTGGACCTGACGGCCATGGACGGCGGCTTCTTCTCCAACCACTACTCGCCCGCCGATCCCCGCCCGGTCGTGCAGGACTTCATCACGAAGTACACCGAGAAGTTCGGCGCGGCGCCTGACGCGCTGGCCGTCCTGGCCTACGACGCGGCCAACATGCTGATGCAGGCCATCGAGGATGCGGACACTGCCGACCCGACGGTCGTCAAGGACGCCATGCTGAAGGTCAAGGTCGAAGGCATCTCCGGCGAAATCACGATGGATGAGTTCGGCAACCCGATCAAGGCTGCGGCCGTCACCGCCGTCACCGGGGGCAAGACCGAGTTCGTCAAGTTCGTCGCGCCCTAAATGACGTACCCCGGTTCAGGGTGGACGTTCAAGCGCCGATCCTGAACCCCCACTGTTGACCCGGTAGCCGCCTGAAGCTGAGTCTCTTGCAAGTGCACTCGCTTCAGGCGGCGTGCCACGTATCGAGGTGCAGCAATGCAGAAAACGCTTGTCCAGCCGAGTGGGCCTGCTCGCGACCCCCAGGCTGTCCCCCGTCTTGCCCGTTCGGGGTTGGGCTGGGCTTTCCTGGCCGTCCTCGGCGTCGGTGCCCTCTTCATCCTGGGCCGCAGCCTGGTGGCCAAGCCTACCCTCTTTGTCGAACAGGTCATCAACGGCCTCCAGTTGGGCTTCATGTATGCCCTCATTGCGCTGGGCTACACGATGGTTTATGGCATCGTCAGGTTGATCAACTTCGCTCACGGCGACGTTTTTATGGTGGGCGCGTTCGTGAGCTACTATGCCATCACGCGCTACAACGTGAACAAGTTGCCGGAGCGTATCTTCGGGGAAATGCCTGCGGGCCTGTCTTCATTGCTTGGCACGCTGCTCGTCGTGGCCCTCTCGATGTTGGTCTGTGCCTTCATGGTGGCCGTCATCGAACGCGTGGCCTACAAGCCGCTGCGGAATGCCCCCCGCATTGCAGCCCTCATCACGGCCATCGGCGTGTCTTTCTTCCTGGAATATTTCGGCGCGCTCCCGTTCGTCTTCACGTCGAACTACGTCACCTACCAGCGGCCGCTGGCGGCGGCCAGCTTCGAGGTTGCAGGCGTGCGCTTCTCCAATATTACCCTGATCGTGATCGCCACGGCACTGGTCGCCCTGCTGCTGCTGCAGTGGATCGTGCTCCGCACCAAGATGGGCAAGGCCATGCGCGCGACCTCGTTCGACAAGCCAACCGCAGGGCTGATGGGCATCAACATCGATGCGATTATTACCTTCACCTTTGTGATCGGCGCAGGCTTGGCGGCTATTGCCAGTGTGCTCTACGCGGTGGCGTACCCACAGATCTATACTTTCATGGGCATCATGCCCGGCTTGAAGGCCTTTGTGGCTGCCGTCCTGGGCGGCATCGGCAGCATCCCCGGCGCATTTGTCGGCGGGCTGATTATCGGCCAGGCCGAAGCGCTCAGCGCGCACGCGCTGTCATCGACCATGCGTGACGCCATCGCCTTCGGCATCCTGATTCTGGTCCTCCTGATTCGGCCCCAGGGCCTCTTCGGCGAGCCGCAAAGCGACAAGGTGTAAGGGAGCCTGCATGAAACACCGTTTTCTCGGCCAATCGCTCTGGTTCTGGCTCATTGCCGCCGGCGTTTTTGTGCTCATCCAGGGCTTCTTCGCCCTCAGTCGGTTCGATATCCCGGTCATCAGCACCATCGGCGGCGCCTACGCTCAGCGCATCTTCCTCTCGTCGGGCGTCATGGCGATCGTCGCGCTGGGCCTGAACCTGATCTACGGGTTCAACGGGCAGTTCTCGCTCGGCCAGTGGGGCCTGTACGCCATCGGGGCTTACACCGCGGCAGATATTACCTACCGCTGGAATCGGGGCGACAGCTCGGCGCTGCTCTTCGTGTTGGCCGCCGTCCTGCTGCTGGCACTGGTCTACAGCCTCATCAGCCGCCTGCTGCGCGTTCGGCTCTCCTTCATGGACGAGATGTCACGCTTCACGCTCTACCTGCTCGGCACGGGCGCGGCCGTCGGGGCGAGCGTGCTGCTGGCTGGTCTGCTGACCGGTCCCGTCGACGCAGTTCTCGGCCTGCTGCCGCCGGCGGTCAGCATGCAGATTGTGTTCGTGCTTGCCACGCTGTGCGCCGGTGCGATTGCGGGCCTCATCAGCTACCTGTTCGGCCAGCCGGTGCTCAAGCTGGGCGGCGACTATTTCGGCATCGCGACCCTCGGCCTGACCATGGTCGTCTTCGTGCTCGCGAACAACTCCGACAAGGTCTTCCCGGAGATGAAGGGCTCGCGCGGCATGGTCGGCATCCCCACGCTCACCACGTTGTTCTGGGTGTTTGTGTTCCTGCTGGCCGTGATAGTGATCACGCGCAACCTGCTGGACTCGTCCCACGGCCGCGCGATGATCTCGATTCGCGAAGACGAAATCGCGGCCAAGACGATGGGCGTGGACACGACGCAGTACAAAACGCTCGCCTTCGTCATCGGCAGCTTCTTTGCAGGACTCGCCGGGTCGCTCTTCGCGCACCAGGAAGGCTTCCTGCACCCGTCCACCTTCAACTTCGTCAAGTCTTTCGACCCGCTCATCATCATCGTATTTGGCGGGCTGGGCAGCGTCACGGGGACAGTGCTGGCGAGCTTCGTCTGGGGCATCCTGCTGTTCTATGTGCTGCCGACCGTTCTGCCCCAGGGTGGCGAGGGATGGCGCTTCGTAATCTATGCCCTGGCGCTGCTCATCATCATGCTGCTTCGCCAGCAGGGCCTCCTGGGCGGCCGTGAGTGGGGTTTCATTAAGTCAACCAGGTGGCCGTTGAGCGGCAGGCTCAGCGGACAGATCAACGATGGCGGCGGGGGCCAGGCGGAGCCGGCGCGCGACTCGGCGCCCGCGGCAGCCGCACCCGGCCCGCAAGCGGAGGCGCACTGATGGATCCTTTGCTGCAGATCGTCAATCTTGACAAGACCTTCGGTGGCCTGCGCGCCGTGTCGAACTTCAACCTCGAAGTGTATGAGGGCGAGCTCGTCGGGCTGATCGGCCCGAACGGCGCGGGCAAGACGACCGTGTTCAACATGATTACCGGCGTCTACACGCCCACCCAGGGCCAGATTCTCTACCAGGGCCAGAATATCGGGGGCATGGCGCCGCACGAGGTCACGCAGAAGGGTATAGCGCGCACCTTCCAGAACATCCGCCTGTTCCCCAGCCTGAGCGTGCTCGACAACGTACGCATTGCCTACCACCATCACGCGGGCTATGGCATCAGCGAGAGTATCCTGCGCCCGCCGTCGTTCTACCGGCTGGAGCGCGAGCTGACCGAGCGCACGCAGGAGTTCCTCGCGGTGTTCAACCTGCACAACCGCCAGGATGAAATCGCGCGCAACCTGCCCTACGGTGAGCAGCGGCGGCTGGAGATTGCCCGCGCGCTCGCCAGCAACCCCAAACTGTTGCTGCTGGACGAGCCGGCCGCAGGCATGAACCCGGCTGAGATCACGCGGTTGATGGAGCTGATCCACTTCATCCGGGATCGCTTCAACCTGACCATCCTCCTCATCGAACACCAGATGCGCCTGGTCATGAACATCTGCGAACGGCTGACCGTCATGGACTTCGGGCAGGTGATTGCGCGGGGCACGCCGCGCGAGATCCAGGACAACCCGCAGGTCATCGAAGCCTACCTGGGCCGCGGTGCGATTGGCCGGGCCGGGGTCGTCAGGAAGGATGTCTAGATGTTACTCGAAGTCAAAGACCTGAACGTCTATTACGGTGCAATTCACGCGCTGCAGGGTATTTCGTTCAATGTGGACGAGGGCGAGATCGTCACGCTGATCGGCGCCAACGGTGCAGGCAAGTCCACGACCCTCAAGACAGTGTCCGGGCTGCTGCACCCCCGGTCCGGCCAGGTCATGCTCCGGGGAGAGCACCTGATCAACATGCCGGCGCAGGACATCGTGCGCAAGGGCATCATCCACGTTCCAGAGGGACGCAAGATCTTCGCGCCGCTGACCGTCGGAGAGAACCTGGAGATGGGTGCGTTCACGCGCAATAAGCCCGCCGAAATCCAGGCCAGCCTGGAGCGCGTATTCAAGAGCTTCCCGCGACTCAAGGAGCGGCTGGCGCAGTTGGGCGGCACGCTGTCCGGCGGTGAGCAGCAGATGTTGGCTATCGGCCGCGGCATGATGGCGCAGCCCAAGCTGCTGCTGCTGGACGAGCCCTCGATGGGCCTCGCGCCGATCCTGGTGGAAGAAATCTTCTCGATCATCCAGGAGATCAACAGCCAGGGCGTCAGCGTGCTGCTGGTCGAGCAGAATGCGCTGATGGCGCTGTCGATCGCGCACCGGGGCTACGTGCTGGAGACGGGCCGGATCGTGCTCTCGGGCACCGGCCAGGAGCTGATGAACAACCCGCAGGTGATGCAGGCCTACCTCGGCGGACACTGATGACAAGGTGAAGAGGTGACAAGGTGAAGAGGTGATGTGGACGGGCAGGGCACTTCTACGTGGGATGGCTCACTCCACCGTGAAAGAAATGCGCTTCCAGATCGCATCAGTCTGACAGCAGATTCATTCTACCACTCGACATCACCCCGTCACCTTGTCACCCCGTCACCTTGTCACCTGTTCCCCTCTTCACCTCTTCACCGCAAGGACGGCACGTGGAGCTCATCCAACTCACCCCACAGGCCTATCAGCTCAAGGGCGGATCGAACGCAGGGTTAGTCGTCGCAGGAGACCAGGCCGTCCTGATCGACACCGGGCTGGACCGGGACACCGCGAAGAAGATCCTGCGCCACGTAGAAGCCCTGAAGGTGCGCCTGGCCGCGGTGGTAATCACCCACGCCCATGCAGACCACTTCGGCGGCGCCGCGACGGTCAGGACGCGCACGGGAGCACCGGTCTACGCGCCCGACCTTGAGGCCGCGATCGTCGCGAACCCCATCCTCGAACCCCTCTACCTGTTCTCCGGCGCGCTGCCGCCCGCCGAGCTGCGCCACAAGTTCACGCTGGCGGAAGGCTGCCCCGTCGATCACCTCATTGGGCCCGGCCCGTTAACCATCGGGGACATCCGGCTCCAGGCCATCGCTGCGCCGGGCCACGCGCCCAACCAGATAATGATCGGGGGAGGCGGGGTTTGCTTCGTCGCGGACGCGCTCTTTGCGCCGGACATCCTGGACAAACACGGCATCCCGTTTTATGTTCACATCGACCAGGCGCTGGACACGCTGGAACGGCTGCCCGACCTGAATGCGCAGTATGCCGCGTTTGTGCCGGGCCACGGCCCGGCCGTCGCAGATATCTCGGAATGGGCCGCGCTGAACTACGCGCGCCTGGCTGCCCTCAGGGAGGCAGTTGCGGCTGCAGTAGCCGCCACCGGCAGCCTGCCCGGCATCCTGCAAGAGACTGCCAACGCGCTGCACGTCACCATCACCAATCCCGTCACCTACTGGCTGGCGCAGACGACGGTGCTGGCGTGCCTCGCATCGCTACAGGCGAGCAGCCGCGTGCGCACAGCAGTAATCGACAATGCTATTACTTGGGAACCCATCTGATGCGTGTGAGGGAGAACCGGTCCGTTAAATGCACGAATCCCCGGCCCACCCTCCGGGGATTCGTGCTCAGACCGCTTTTTCTTTTTGAAGGAGGAACCGTTTGTCAGGTTTGGGCTGTCCCTAACCCGCTCCCGAACTGTCTATAGGATAAAGCCGCCAGATTAATCTCACATGAGAGGCGGTTTAAGATTGCATATGAAAGGGCCTGGGAGATGTGTCTCCCAGGCCCTTTATCATGAGGAGTTTGCATCCTCAGATGCAAACGGCGACGCTCCATGCTGAGGAGTTTGCATCCTCAGATGCAAACGGCGACGCCGGTCGTCAAGACCGTTCCGCATCTGAGGATGCGGAACTCCTCCTGCTGGCGGGTGCTACTGAACTATCACGGCGACGCTCCATGCTGAGGAGTTTGCATCCTCAGATGCAAACGGCGACGCCGGTCGTCAAGACCGTTCCGCATCTGAGGATGCGGAACTCCTCCTGCCGGGGCGCACTACTGGATCGTCACCGCCACGCTCGGTGAGACAATCTGCCACCAGCTGTTGCCCGGCTTGAGCGGCAGGTCCCGCCCCAGGGCGTCGATAAAGCGGAACGGCGCATCCCGGCCATCGCGCAGCCACTGGCCCTCGTAGACCTGGCCGTCGCGCAGGATGCGCACCGGACCCTGGCCCCACAGCTGCACCTCGACCGAGGCGTTGGAGCACGGCCCGGTCGTCAGCTGCGTGCCCTGCTCCGGGATGAGCGTCTGCACCGTGTTTACGGTCAGCACGACCACGTTGGCTGCGCTGATCTGCTTGCCCTCCGCCTTGTCCATGTGCGGGTTGCCGCCGATGGAGCGCAGCCAGCGGCCGCTGCCCGCATCGTAGGCCCAGCTCACGGGCAGGTTCTTGGGGAACGGCATGCTCAGGCTCGTGGCTGCCGCGCCGCCTTCGGGCGCCCCCTCCGAGAACACCCAGGCCGCGGTCGGCTCGGGAACCTTGTTCCAGCCCTTCTGGGTTGCCACCCTCCACAGCGTGTCGGTGTTGGCAAACAGATTGAACGGCACGCGGATGTTGGGATCACGGAAGAAGGCGGCGCCGTTGCGCGCCTGTTCGAGGACCTGGTCGCTCAAATCCTCCGACTTGTAGAGCATCTGCCGGACCGGCTCCACCCCGCCGGAGAAGGCCAGGATCGCGTCGAAGATGACCGGCAGTTCCTTGTCGACGATGCGTGCGCTGCGGATGGAGCCGATGCGCGCGGCGTCCTGGCTCTGGAAGATGGCTGTGAAGCGCGTCATGCACGCCTCTTTCGGACTTTCCACGACCACATCCGCCCTGCTCATGCCCGACTGCGGCACAACCGCGGGGTCATTGTCCACCTTGACGGCCAGCGGCCGCCGGTCCAGCACGGACGGGTCCGCGGGGCGCAGGCCGGTGAAGATGGAGACGCCCGGCTCGCGCGGCAGCAATGCAGCGGACAGCGTCGGCGTCATCGTCGCGGTCGGCTCAAGGGTTGCAGTCGGTTCAGGCGTCGCGGTCGGCTCAAGTGTCGCAGTAAGCGTGGGGGACGGCTCGGGCGTATTGGTTGGCGGGCGGGGAGTGCGGGTCGGCGTGGCGGTCGCTTCCTGCACGGCCGGGGCGCCGCAGCCGGCGAACAGGCTCACCACGACGAGCAGCGTCAGCACAACAGCCGCCAGGGGCAGACGGATGGGTTCTTTCACGAAAATCCTCCGAGGGAGATATGGTGCATTATACACACAAGGGACGCCGGGACGAAGTCCGGCGTTCCCTGTCAGTTCGTTGGCAGGGTTGGTGTGCTATAATCGCGCGTCGTTGACGCCGATTCCATCGAGGACCTGACCTTGCGCACTCCCACCCACGCCGCCGCGGACGCCCCGCGCACCATCACCATCATGCTGCTGGCGCGCACCGCGCTCAACCTGCAGTTCCGGGTCGTCTACCCGTTCCTGCCCGCCATCGGCCGGGGGCTGGGCGTGCCGCTGGAGACCGCCAGCCTGCTGCTGACTGCGCGGGCGGTCGTGAGCGTCGCCAGCCCGGTCTTCGGCGCGCTGGCCGACCGCCTGGGCCGCCGCACGCTGATGCTGGCCGGGCTGGCCGCCCTGGTGCTGGCCGGGCTGATCATGGCGCTGGGCAGCGGGCCGGGACCGCTCGGCTTCGGGCTCGCGCTGGTGGCCTTTGCCCTGTTCGGCTTCAGCAAGTCCGGCTTCGACCCGGCCATGCAGGCCTACGTGGGCGATGCCGTGCCCTACGCGCGGCGGGGCCGGGTGATGGGCCTGCTGGAGCTCTCCTGGTCGCTCGCCTGGTTTATCGGTGTGCCGCTGTGCGGCGTGCTGATTGCCCGGTTCGGCTGGCGGTCGCCGTTCTGGCTGATTGCGCTGGCCGGCGTGGGCGGGCTGCTCGCCATGTGGCGGCTGTGCCCCGCGTGCGGGATCGCGCAGCCCACCGCCGCAAATGAACTGCCATCCTCTGCCGCGCCGGGCGTGCCCTGGCGGGCCATCCTGCGCGCCAGCCTGCCGGCCCTGGTCGTGGGCCTGCTGCTCGTGATGGCGATGGAGAACGTCTTCATCGTCTACGGCGCGTGGCTGGAAAGCGAGTTCGGCCTGGCAGTCTCGATGATCGGCGCGGTATCCATCGTCATCAGCATTGCCGAGATGCTGGCGGAGGGCCTGTCCGCGGGCCTCGTGGATCGCCTGGGCAAGCGACGCGCCGTGTTGAGCGGGTTCGTCCTCTTCCTGCTGGCCATGCTGTTGCTGCCCCGGCTGGCAGGCTCGCTGGCGACTGCGCTCGCCGGCATGGCGCTGTTCATCTGCGCGTTCGAGTTCACGATCGTGTCGCTCGTCCCGCTCATGTCCGAGATTGTCCCCTCTGCGCGCGGGTCCGTGATGGCGCTGAATGTGGCGGCCATGTCCATCGGTCGCATCATTGCCACACTGACTGCGCCCCGGCTCTGGGCTACAGGCGGGCTGACCGCCAACGCGCTGGCCTCCGCCGCGATGCTCGCGGTCGGTATCGTCGTCCTGTGGCGCGTCGTGCACGAACGGTAAGCCGCTCCGCATCTGAGGATGCTCCACTCCGCCTTGAAGGAGCGGAGTCCGCATTCTCAAATGCGGACGGGCACACCGGCGATCACGCCGTTCCGCATCTGAGGATACTTCACTCCGCCTTGAAGGAGCGGAGTCCGCATTCTCAAATGCGGACGGGCACGCGCGATCACGCCGTTCCGCATCTGAGGATGCTCCACTCCGCGATTTTCAAAATGCCTGTTACGGAATCGCCCGGTAGACGATGAACAGCACCTCACCGCTCCGCTGGGTGAACCACGCCTGCTGGAGCAGCAGCCAGCCCTGGCTGCTCGCCGTGGCCTCCAGCGCCTCCACCCGGCCCTGGAACACCGTCTGTCCCGGCACGTGGGCGAGGTAGACGTTGTTCTGGTCCGTCAGATACGGCCCCACCCGTCCCGCAACCCCTCGTCCGCTGCATCCAGCCGCTCGTAGCCGAACACTTCCACCGGCTGCACGCGGCCTGCAGTCAGGAAGCGCAGCGGCGCATCCAGCCCCCAGTCCAGCGCAACCGGCGCGCGATACGGCGCAGTGTCCAGGTAGTCCGCCAGCCCGTTGATGGCGTCCGAGTGCGTGCCGGCGCCGCCGGACATCGTCAGGACCCGGTGATAGTCCAGCGTGCTGAGCAGGTCCGTGACCAGCCAGGCAGCGGCCAACGCAAGGGCAAGCACCAGACCGCCCAGTATCCGTTTATGCATCCGTTGCGCTGCCTCGCCCACCGCCAGCCCCGCGGTCAGCGGTATCAGCGGCAGCAGCAGGGCAAAGTGCGTGACGAACAGGTCGCTGACCGTGAACGCGCTCTGCGCAACGGCCAGCGCCAGCAGCGCGAGAGGCAGCAGGAACGCGGGCAACATCCGGCGGGAATGAGTTATCAGGCGGATGCCCCACGCGACCCCGCCCACTGCGAGCAACCCGGCCGCCAGCCAGGCAGCCCGGGGCCGCCGTACGAGAGGCGCCCTGCAATGTCAGTGGTTGGTGACAAGGCCGCGGACGCAGGCGGCCTGGGGAGGCTCATTACTCACTACTCATCACTCAGCCCTTCGTCACCTGGTGGCACCGTATGCA
>CAZTMA010000066.1:0-807 GCA_964614645.1 uncultured Anaerolineales bacterium | reverse complement strand
CCACGCGTTGGCCTGCGCCTCGCCCAGGTACCAGATCTGGTCGCCGCGCAGCAACGTCACGACCTGGCCGAGCCGGGTTGCCAGGTTGGGCAGGTACGCGCTGTTGTCCACGCCATAGTACGACTGGCCCAGGTTGCCGAAGATGGAAGTGAATGTCCCGCCCGTGCGGATATTGAAGATGATGAGGGGCGTCAGCGGTGCGAGGAAGCAGAGGGCCGCGCCGAGCCAGGTGACCCAGGACGCGTCCTTCGACTGCGTCCGCATCTGAGGATGCGGACTCCGCTCAGGAGGCTGCTGCTCAGGATGCGGACGCCGCTCGGGAGGCTGCTCAGGATGCGGACGCCGCTCGGGAGGCTGCTCAGGATGCGGACTCCGCTCGGGGAGCTGCGGCTCAGAGTGTTTTCGCTGAGCAAACCACTCGGCTGCCAGCAGCGCCAGAGCAACCACTACCAGCGCGCCGATGGCCCAGGCGAACAACAGCTTGGCATAGAGGCCCAGGCCCCACAGCAGCGCGGTGAGCCACAACCAGCGTCGCTGCTGGCGCAGCTTACACTCCCGGTGCAGCGTAGCGCGCCGCGTCGTCCACCACTGCAGCCCGGTCCACAGGCTGGCCATGAAGAGCAGCGCGGTCAGATTGGTGACGAAGATGCCCTGCACCCGTCAGCAGCGGCAGCCAGCGCAGCGCGGCCACGTTGACCCCACCCACGGCGAGAAACGGTACAGCCAGCACCACGTTCAGGCTGCCGATGTAGTCCTGCACCATTAACGGCAGATGCCACGGGCCGATGGTCACCGTGGCATCACGAA
>CAZTMA010000065.1:0-27204 GCA_964614645.1 uncultured Anaerolineales bacterium | reverse complement strand
CTATATGGGTTCAACATTTCTCGGAAACCGCACGTCAGTATAGTATATGGACGAATGCTGTTCTGAAACGCAGAATCCACAGTGGACGTGTAGATATGGGTAAAGGAGGTAAAGATGCCGTTTTTCGATTCCTGGGCCTCGCTGGGGCGAATCGCGCTGGTCGGCGCGCTGGCATACATTGCGCTTGTGGCTGCGCTGCGCGTTTCAGGCAAGCGCACCCTGTCGAAAATGAGCGCCTTTGACCTCGTTGTGACTGTCGCGCTCGGTTCGACGCTGGCAACCGTCCTGCTGTCAAAGGACGTAGCTTTGTTGGATGGTATCGTCGCTTTCGTTTTGCTGATGGTGTT
Source organism: uncultured Anaerolineales bacterium (assembly GCA_964614645.1). Taxonomy (GTDB): domain Bacteria; phylum Chloroflexota; class Anaerolineae; order CG2-30-64-16; family CG2-30-64-16; genus MWBF01. The sequence continues at coordinate 26,857 of CAZTMA010000065.1, read as the reverse complement.
ACAGTATATCGTCGCCCGCCTGTCGATTGCTTCACAGACCATGGAGCGTGTGGTCAAGTCGCGGCCGCGACTGCTCTTTTATGACGGGCAGTTTCTACCGGAGGCCCTTGTTGCGGAGCGCGTGTTGGAGGACGAGGTGCGCGCCGCGGTGCGTTCCAGCGGCACCTTGTCTCTGGCGAATGTGAAGGCGGTCGTATTGGAGACGGATGGGTCGCTCAGCGTGATAGGACGGAGCGAAGGAGCCAGCGAATCTGCGCTGGAAGGCGTTCGCAGAGGGTAAGCCCCCCTGCGAACAGCCGTAGGTCACTTCGGCGCGTACTTCTCATACTGCAACCAGCCGGGCAGCCGGCGGTAGCCGAGCTTTTCGTTCAGGTGCAGGATGGTCGGGTTGAGCGTGTCGTTCTGCGTGCGCGTCTCGGCGTAGCCGCGCGCCTGCAATGCTTTGAGCGACATGACCTTGAGCGCCAGCGCGATGCCCTTGCCGCGATGCTCGCGCAGGACGCCGGTTATACGGGTGCTGGCCGGGCCTTCTCTTGGCAAACTCGCCTCTGTCATCCCGGCTAACTCATCCCCTCGCTTTGCCAGGAAGATGAAGGCAGGATCGCTTGTCGGGCTTTCGAGGTCCTTCCGCCACAGTTCGAACGGCTCCTCCATCACCGCGTCGCCGGGAAGAGGGACATCCAGCAACGAGGTTCGAAACAACTCATACAGCGCACGCTCCGCATCGGGGCGCGTTTCGCGTTCCGCCGCGTACGTCGTCAGCGTGTAGCCTTCAGCCGCCACACGCGCGAAAACATTATTATGCGGCTCGGGGTCGAACGTTGTGAGGTCCAGTGCCTGCTCGAAGCGGATACCGTAAGAGCGATACCCCGCAGCCGTGAGGAAGCGGATCGCGTCGGCATGATCCTCCCGGCAGTCGGTCCACAGCCGCCTGGCGCCTTGCTGCCAGGCATAGGGCTCCAGCCGCGCGAAGAGCGCCCGCCCGACGCCGCGGCCGCGCCACTCCGGGTCGACGGCGGCATAGATCGAGTATGCGCCCGCGTCCTTCATCCAGAAGGGGAACATGCACCAACCTTGTCCCACCACTGCGCCGCCGGTCGCTTCCACGACGAACCGGAGCCGCGGATTACCCTGAGGATATGTCTTCTCCCAGAATTCCTCCTGCTCGATGGTCGTCGGGGTGTCCGGATAGGTCCGGTTCCCGATCGACACCAATGCAGGGATGTCGGCGCTTTGAAAGTCGCGCAACGCGAAGTCTGTTCGGTCTGTCATTCTACGCCTCTGTCTTACGAGACCCGCTTTCTCGCAGAAAACGGGTCTCTCCGTGCGCTGCTATTCCATCGGATAGCGCAACCCCCATTGGCCGCGCAGCGTGTCGAGCGTCTCCATGATGGCCAGCGTCTCGTCCAGCGGCATGACGTCGCTCTCCAGCTTGCCGGCACGGAGGCAGGCCATCGCCTCGGCCGCCTCGTAGTTGTAGCCGTTGCCCTGCATGGGCAGTGTCAGCGTCTCCGGGTCGTGCCCGGCCCGCTGGAGCGTCAGCTTCTCGCTGTGCCACCAGGGGCTGTGGATGCGAATGCGGCCGGCCGTGCCGTAGATGGCGGCTTCCTGGAAGGTGCTCGTGCGCACCGCGCAGGAGAGCAGCGCCAGCTTGCCGCCCTCGTAGCCGTAGACCATCGCGGCTTGCTCGTCCACGCCGGTCTCGCCCAGGTGGGCATCGGACACGATCCGCGCCGGCTTGCCGAGGATCATCGAGGCCAGGCTGTTGACGTAGATGCCCACGTCGAGCAGGCCGCCGCCGCCCAGCTCCGGGTTGAACAGGCGGCCGGCCGGGTTGAGCTCGGCGCGAAAGCCGAAATCCACCTCCACCATGCGCACCTCGCCGATGGCGCCCTCTGCAATCAGCTCGCGCACCTTCACGATGTTCGGCAGGAAGCGCGACCACATGGCCTCCATCAGGAACAGCCGCTTTGCACGGGCAGTCTCGATCATCTCGCGCGTCTCCGCCGCATTGATGGCGAACGGCTTCTCGCAGACGACCGCTTTGCCGGCGTTCAGGCACAGCAGCGTGCCCATGCGGTGCAGGTTGTGCGGCGTGGCAACGTAGATGATGTCCACATCCGGGTCGTTCACCAGCGCCTCATAGCTGGCGTGGCGGTGGGGGATGTTGTATTTGTCCGCGAACTCATCTGCCGCGGCTTGCGTGCGCGAGCCGACCGCGACGAGCTGTGCGTCCGGCAGTTCGGCCAGCCCCTTGGCGAACTGGTTGGCAATGCGTGCGGTTGACAGAATGCCCCAGCGAATCGGCTTGCTCATGCGGTTACCCTCTCTCCGTTTTCCAGCCATTGAATCTCGGCGGGCGTCAGTGTAATCTCCAACGCCTTGATGTTGTCGGCAAACTCCGTCGGCGTCTGGCAGCCGACCAGCGAGAATAGGTTGAGCGGCTGGTTGCGGCTATAGGCCAGCGCCATCTCCGGCAGGGTCAGGCGCTTCTCCCGCGCCAGTTGCGCGGCGCGGTCCTGCCGCGCGAAGTTGTCCTCGTAACAGTAGCTCCTGACGCACAGCGCATCCAGGCCGGTCGTGAACTCGTCCAGGTTGTCGCGGCGGAACCGGCCCGAAAAGAAGCCGCCGGCCAGGCTCGACCAGGTGAACAGGGCCAACTGCGTGGCTGCATAGTAGGCGCGCGCGGCCGCACCGCTCGGCCCGCCGATGCTCACGCAGCCATCCCACGGCGGCTGCACCATCTCGGCCAGGCTGAACTGCGGGCTGCTGACGGCGAACGGAACGAGGCCGTGGGCTTCGGCATAGGCGTTGGCCTCGCGGATGCGCTCGTACGACCAGTTCGAGCCGCCGAACGCACCGATCTTGCCCGCCCGGTGATGCTCGTTCAGGATTTCCACAATTGGACCGACGGGCACCTCCGGATTGTCGCGGTGCAAGATGTACAGGTCGATGTGGTCCATCTTCAGCCGCGCCAGCGAGTCGTGCAGGTCCGCGGTGATGTCGAAGGGCGTCACGCGCTTGCGGTCCGCGTTGTGATGCGCGCCCTTCGTAATGATGACGACCTCGTCGCGCAGCCCGCGCTCGCGCACCCAGCGGCCCAGCGTGCGTTCGCCGTCTCCGCTGCCATAGACGTGCGCGGTGTCGAACGCATTACAGCCCAGCGCGTGGATGCCGTCCAGCAGCGCGAAGCTGGCGTCCAGCTCGCGCGAGTTGACCATCACGGTCCCCTGGACCAGTCGCGAGACCGGCTTGTGGATGCCGGGCACAGAACCGTATTGCATAGTCTCCCCTCCTCCGATAGCAGTTCGGCTGACTATAGCATCTCCCCGCCTTCACGGCAAAGGTGAATGGAACGCTGATGACACTGATGAAACTGATCTGACTAATTTTGCATCTCGTTGGCTGTGATGCAGCGCGCTAATGTTGGAGGAAGCAGGATTCCAGAAGTACGCGCGGCGGACGGAGTATACTGCCATCCACGAATGATGGAGCAAGGGCGCTCTAAGAATGGCGTAATGGATGCCGGATTAGGAGATGGAGTGGGAGAGTCCAGCATGACAGAGCATTATAAGTTCGCCTCGCCGGATGAGTTGAAGGACGCACTCGGCACGCAGCAGTATATCGCGAGCAACGAAATCGCGACCATCATGTATCTGAGCCAGCAGCTTGGCAAGCCCCTGCTGACCGAAGGGCCGGCCGGCGTCGGCAAGACCGAGCTGGCCAAGGCCATCGCCGGCGCGACGGGCCGCGAACTCATCCGCCTGCAGTGCTACGAGGGCCTGGATGAGACCAAGGCCCTTTACGAGTGGGAATATGCCAAGCAGTTGCTCTACACTCAACTGCTGCGCGACAAGCTCCAGGAGACGCTCTCCGGCGCAGACAGCCTGACAGCGGCGGCTGACCGCCTGGCCTCGGAAGAGGATGTCTTCTTCTCGATGCGCTTCCTGCTGCAGCGCCCGCTGCTCAAGGCCATTCTGAGCGAGAAGCCGACGGTGCTCCTGATCGATGAAATCGACAGGGCCGACGCCGAATTCGAGGCGTTCCTGCTCGAAGTGCTGAGTGATTTCCAGGTAAGTGTGCCGGAACTGGGTACGTTGACTGCGGTCCACCGGCCCCTCGTACTCCTGACGAGCAACAACACCCGTGAGTTGAGCGAGGCGCTGAAGCGGCGCTGTCTCTATCTCTTCATCACTTATCCGGATGTGGACCAGGAGCTGGCTGTCGTGCGGCTGAAAGTGCCGGAGCTCGCGCCCAAGCTGGCGCGCCAGGCCGTCGAGATGGTCCAGCGGCTGCGCAACATGGACCTGCGCAAGTCGCCCAGCATCAGCGAGACGCTGGATTGGGCAAAGGCGCTCGTGGCGCTCAATGCCCGGAACCTGGACCAGCAGACGCTGGACAATACCCTGAGCGTGCTGCTCAAGCACGAGACCGACCTGCAGCGCGTCAAGAATGAAATCAACCGGGCGGCCGATCGCTCGCGCTACGACGACGATATGAGCCGCTATCGGCGCTTGAATTGACGGACCACTGGAGCCATCTATGGACGATCGTATCGTCAAGTTTGTTTCCGCGCTGCGCGGGGGCGGGGTGCGGGTCAGCCTGGCCGAGAGTGCAGACGCGTTCCGCGCGGTCGAGGAACTGGGTATCGCGGACCGGGAGGCCTTTCGCCTGAGCCTGCGCGCAACGCTTGTCAAGGAGGCGAACGACCAAGGCACCTTCGACGAGCTGTTCCCGCTGTTCTTCGATAGCTCGGATGCGCCGCCGCTGCTGAACATGGCGCAAGACCTGACGCCCGAAGAAGGGCAGATGCTGGCGGAAGCGCTGAAGCAGTTTACCGAGCAGCTGCGCCGGATGATCGAGCGGTTGGTCAAGGGCGAGCCGCTGAGCCAGGAAGAGATGGAGCGGCTCGGCCAGATGGTCGGGCTGAACCGCGCAGACGATCTGCGCCAGCGCGAGTGGATGGCCCGCCGCATGGCCCAGGCGCTCAAGTTCAAGGAAGTGCAGGAGGCGCTGCAGAAGCTCCAGGAACTCCTCGCGCAGATGGGTATGAACAAGCAGCGGCTTGACCAGATGCGCCAGATTCTCCAGGCTAACCAGCAGGGATTGCAGGAGCAGGTGCGCCAGTTCGCCGGGCAGAAAATCGCGGAGAATATGGCGGAGCAGCGGCACGATGACCATCTAGAGGGCTTGCTCGACCGGCCGTTCAATGCGCTGTCCGACCGGGACATGGACCTGCTGCGCAAGGAAGTGCGCCGGCTGGCCCAGATGCTGCGCAGCCGGGTGGCCCTCCGCCAGAAACGGGCGAAGACCGGCCAGCTCGATGCGAAGGCCACCATCCGTGCAAACCTCAAGCACGGCAGCGTACCGATAGACCTCAAGCATCGCGACCGCCATCTCAAGCCTAAGCTCGTCGTCGTCTGCGACATCAGCACGTCGATGCGCCCGGCCAGCGAACTGATGCTCAGCCTCATCTACGCGATGCAGGACCAGATCAGCAAGACGCACGCGTTCGCGTTCATCGACCGGCTCGAATTCATCTCGCCCGACTTCGAGAGCAAGGAGGCGCGCGAGGCAGTGTCCGACGTTTTGCTGCGTTTGCCGTCTGGCTATTACAATACTGACCTGGGCCACAGCCTTGAGGAGTTCACGCACGACTACCTGGATACGGTGGACAGCCGCACGACCTTCATCGTTGTGGGAGATGGGCGCAATAACTACAACGATCCGCGGCTGGATTTGTTCGGCAGCCTGGCGCGGCGTTCGCGCCAGATGATCTGGCTCAACCCGGAGCCGCCGATGATGTGGACGACCGGCGACAGCGACATGCTCAAGTATGCACCCTACTGCAGCACCATCCTGCAGGTGGGCACGCTGGCGGAGCTGGCTGCGGCTGTGGATAGGCTGCTCGTGCAGCGGTGAGTGGGACTCCCCTGTGTTCTATCGGGGCAGGCCTGGCGCCTGCCCCGTTGTGCTTTCGGTTCGTTTTTGCATTGAAGGAGGGATGATCTTGCGCATTACATTCTATGGCGCAGCCCGCGAAGTTACGGGCTCCATGCACCTCATCGAGGTGAACGACCAGCGTATCCTGCTGGACACCGGCCTGTATCAGGGCCGCCGCAACGAGACTTACCGCCGCAACCTCGAATTCCCATTCGACCCGAAGACCATCGACGCACTGGTCTTGAGCCACGCCCACATCGACCATTCCGGCAATATCCCCAACCTTGTCAAGCAGGGGTTCCAGGGCAACATCTGGTGTACCGCGGCCACGCGCAACCTGTGCGTCTACATGCTGCTCGACAGCGGCCACATCCAGGAAAGCGATGCGGATTTCGTCAACAAGAAGCGCCGACGCGATGGCCAGCCGCCCATCGCACCGTTGTATACAAAGGCCGATGCTCAAAAGTCCCTCGAGCAGTTTGTGGGCGTTGGACTGCACCGGCCCGTCACCGTGGCGGACGGCGTGAAGGCGACGTTTTCTAATGCGGGACACATCCTCGGCTCCACATTCGTGACCCTGGACATCAGGGAGTTCGCGACGGGCAAGGAGTGGCGGCTCGTCTTCAGCGGCGACGTGGGCCGGACAGGCATGGCGATCCTTAATGACCCGGAACTGCCTGAGCCTGCCGATATCCTCATCCTGGAGAGCACCTACGGTGACCGGCTGCACCAGGCCCGCCAGGAAGCACGCAAGAAGCTGCGCGATATCGTCCGCGATGCGGCGAAGCGCCGCAGCAAGGTGATCATCCCCAGTTTCGCAGTCGGCCGTACGCAGGAGCTAGTCTACACGCTCAACGATCTGGAGTCGGACGGTGATATCCCGACCGTGCCCATCTTCGTAGACAGCCCGCTGGCGGTCAGTGCGACCGAGGTCTTTCGCATGCACCCGGAGGAATGGGATGAGGAGACGCGGCAGTTCCTGGAAGAGGGCGGGCGCCGGAATCCTTTCGATGCGCCAAACATCGAGTATGTGCGCGAGGCCGTCCGCAGCAAACAGTTGAACTACATGAACGGGCCGATGGTCATCATCAGTGCGAATGGCATGGCGGAAAACGGGCGTATCCTCCACCACCTGAAGAACAACATCGAGGACAGCGACAATACCGTGCTGATCGTCAGCTTCCAGGCGGAGAACACGCTGGGCCGGCGTATCCAGGAGGGTGAGCGCCGGGTGAAGATCTTCGGTGAGGAATATGATGTGCGGGCGCGCGTGATGTCCATCGAGGGCTACAGCGCCCATGCCGACCAGCGAGAGCTCATCACCTGGGCGCAACCGGCGAACAGCCCGCGGCTGCAGCACACCTTCCTGGTGCATGGCGAGACAAACGGCGCCTTCACCCTGGCTGAAAAGCTGCGGCAGGAGGGATTCAAACAGGTGACAGTGCCTGAACGGAGCCAGACCTTCGAGTTTTGAGAATCACGAATTATGAATTACGAATTAGGATCTGGCTCATCCCTAATTCGTAATTCGTAATCGATTATTCCACCGGTGTCAGCCAGCGTGTCGTGCCATCGCCCTCTGCGGCCCAGCCCTTGAGCTTGTCGCCTTCGAGCTCCCACCATGTGAAGTTATCCTGCTTGATGGGGCCGCTCTTGACCGTGAAGAGCGTGCCGCGCAGCACGCGCGCGACCGGCGCCGCGCTGGTGCCGGCGTCGTTGCGCACGGTCAGCACCTGGCCCTGCTCGGTTGTCACCTGCACGCGGTCGCCCACCTTGATATCCCGATTGACCGGCTTCGGTGCGCCCGGTGTCTCGACGGTCGGGGCAGGTGCGGCGGTGGCCGCAGCCACCGCAGGCACGAGCCACGGGTCATTCTCCGGCCCGCTGGCCACCCAGCCGACCAGCCCGGCCCCGTTATCCACGCGCCACCAGGTGTAGTTATCCGCCTGCTGCGGTCCTTCGAGGATCGTCAGGTTGGTATTGACGTTGAAGCGGCCCAACTGCTGCGCTTTGGCGTTCGGCTCGGCGCGCACGTTGATGCCGCCCGACGCGGTCACGCGGGCGGTCGCGCCGGGGGCCATGCCCGCGACGACTTGGGCAGCGGTCGGCGTGTGGGTCGGCGTCGGCAGGCCGTCAGATGGGACGGGCGTGCCCGCCGGCTCTGCGCCCTCGCCCTGCACAGCCGGTGTGTCGCTGGTATTGGTCAGCGCGGCTTCAGCCGCGGTTGTTGGAGGCGCCGGGCTCGGGGTTACGCGGACCTGAAACCCTCCGCACGCCAAGGTGGCAAGCAGCAGCACTGCTAGCGCCACAAAAGGCACATGTTTGCCTTGCATATCGCACCTTTATTGTTCTTTACATGCTTTCCGGAGCATTGACGCCGAGCAGGCCCAGGACCCGCGCAAAGACTGATTTGGTTGCCGCGACCAGGCGCAGCCGCGCCTCGCTCAGTTCAGCCGTAACTTCGGTCTCCGCCGCAACCGTGCCCTCGCCGGCCGCGTCGTCCTCCCGGCCCGGCAGCACCCGGCAGTCGCGGTAGAAGGCGTGGAACAGCTTCGCCAGGTCTTGCGCATAGAAGGCCAGGTTGTGCGGCGCGAGGTCCAGCGTGGCCCGTTCGATGACCTCGGACAGGTCGGCCATCTTGCGCAGCAACGTCAGCTCCGCAGGTTGGCGCAGCAGGTCGAGGTTGCCGTTGGCCCAGCGCGTGCTCGGGAAGCCGCGTTCGGCGGCCTTGCGCAGGATGCTTGCCATGCGTGCATGCGCATACTGGACATAGAAGGCCCGGTTCTCGTCCTTTTGCGCCACGGCCAGGTTCAGGTCGAAGTCCATGACCGCCTGATTGGAGCGGGTCAGCAGCAGGAACCGCACTGCATCCACGCCGACCTCGTCCACAACTTCGTCGATGGTGATGACATTGCCCGACCGTTTGGATAGTTTGACTTCCTGGCCGTCGCGGTACAGGCGCACGATATCGTAGAGCAGGATGTCCAGCCGCTGCGGGTCAAGGCCGAGCGCCTTCATCAGGTAGGGCATCCGGCGGGCCTGGTTCTGGTGGTCCACCGCCCACACATCGATGACCCGGTCAAAGCCCCTGAGGACGAACTTGTCGTAGTGATAGGCGATGTCGGACGCGTAGTAGCCCGGCTGGCCGGTTGACCGGACGATGACCTCATCCCGGTCGGAACCCATCTCGCTGGTCAGCAGCCACTCCGCGCCGTCGCGCTGGGTCGTCATGCCGAGACTGCGCAGGTGGTTGAGCACATGCTCGAACCTGCCGCCCGGTTCGTACAGGCTGGCCTCCGAATACCAGTAATCGAACCGGATGCGCAGCCGCTCGGCGGTCTGCCGGATGCCAGCCAGCACCTTCGCCAGGCTGATCTCGCGCAGTTCTGTGATGGCTTCCTCCTCCGGCATATGCAGGAAGCGGTCGCCGTGTTCGGCCACAATTTCGCGCGCCAGGTCGATAACCTCCGCGCCCTGATAGTGCTGCTTCTCCAGCGGCGCATCCAGGCCGAGGGCCTGTCGGTAGCGCAGAAGTACGGTCTCTGCGAAGGTGCGCATCTGCGTGCCCGCGTCGTTGACGTAATACTCGCGCTGCACCTGCCAGCCCGCAGCCGCCAGCAGGTTGCCGAGGCTGTCGCCCAGCACGGCATTGCGCGCGGAGCCCATATGCAACTGGCCGGTCGGGTTCGCGCTGATGAACTCCACTTGGCACGTCTGACCGTGGCCCAGGTCGATGTCGCCATACTGTCCGCCGCCGGCCTCGATCTCGGCTACCTGGCCGGCCAGCCAGGCATCGCTCAAGCGGAAATTGATGAAACCGGGCGCGAGCACCTGCGCCTCTCCGAGTGCCGGATGGGCCGGGAGGTGCGCCGCGATGGCCTGGGCAACCGCCAGTGGCGCCATGCGTGCGGGCCTGGCGAGCTGCATAGCGATGTTGGCCGCATAGTCACCGTGCTTCAGGTCTTTAGGCCGCCCGATCTCGACGGTGGGGATTTCGAAGGTGGGCAGGCTGCCGCTCTCTTGTGCAGCCGCGATGCCCTGTCGCACAACTTCCGCGATTTCGTTGCGAATCACAATGGCTCCTGTTCGTACCAGTTGGGTCCGGCCTCAAGGTCTACCTTGAGTGCGGCGCGCAGCTCATATGCGCCTTCCATCGTTTCCTCGACCAGCCGGGCCATCGTCTGCAGTTCCTCGCGCGGCACTTCCAGCACAAGTTCGTCGTGCACCTGGAGCGTCAACCGCGTGCGATAGCCGCCTTCGAGCAGCCGCCGGTGCAGCTCGATCATGGCAATCTTGATGATGTCTGCTGCTGTGCCTTGAATCGGATGGTTAATCGCCGCGCGCTCAGCAGCTTGCCGCATATTGTGGGCCTGCTGCGTGGTCGCGGTGGTCTTGAGCACCGGAAAGTAGCGCCGCCGTCCCAGCAGCGTCTCGACATAACCGAGGCGCCGCGCCAGTTCCTTCGTTTCCTCGATATAACGCTTCACCCCGGGGTACGTGCCGAAGTAGCGGTTCATAAACTGCTCGGCATCGTGGCGGCTTAGGCCGGTGCGTTGCGCCAGGCCGAACGCGGTTACGCCATACGACGTGGCGAAATTCATCATCTTGGCGACCGCGCGCTGCTCCTTCGAGATCTGGTTCAGCGGCACGCCGTACACCTTCGAGGCCGCGCTGGCGTGGATGTCCTCGCCCCGTGCGAAGGCTGCCAACAGGTATTCGTCCTGCGTGATGTGGGCCAGGATGCGCAGCTCCACCTGCGAGTAATCTGCCGAGAGAATGACATTGCCCTCTTCCGCGATGAAGGCCCGCCGGATTTCTCGGCCCAGGTCACTGCGGATGGGGATATTCTGGAGATTCGGGTTGGTGGAACTGAGGCGGCCCGTCTCCGCCCCTGCCTGATTAAACGAGGTATGGATTCTGCCGGTACGCACATTGACCAGATTGGGCAGCGCGTCCACGTAAGTGCCCAGCAGCTTGCTGAGCACCCGCTGTTCGAGGATCAGGTCAATGATGTCATGCCGCCCGCGCAGCCCTTCCAGCACATCGGCCGCCGTGGAGTAACCGCCGGCCTGCGTCTTCTTCAGTCCCTCGGTCGGCAGGCCCAGCTTGCCGAACAGCACATCGGAGAGCTGCTGCGTCGAGTTGACGTTGAACGCGTAGCCGGCCATTTCCTGGATGCTGCGCTCGAGCTTCTGTTGGCGCGCAGTCAGGTCCACGGACATCTGGCGTAGGAACGGCACGTCCACCTTGACGCCGGCCGCCTCCATCGCCACAAGGACGGGCGCCAGCGGCATCTCGATATCGCGGAACAGGTGGGCCAGTCCCTTCTCTGCCACTTCGGGCAGCAAGGCTTGCGCGAGCTGGAGCGTGATTGCCGCGTCCGCGCCCGCGTAGGCCGTGGCTGCGGCCGCAGGCACCTGGTCCATCGTGATCTGCGCCTTGCCCGTGCCCAGCAGGTCGGTGATGCGCGTCATCTCCGTTCGCAGCCGGGTCCAGGCCAGATCCTTCAGGCCCAACCCGCGCATCCCCGGGTCGATCAGCCAGGCCGCAACCATCGTATCCACGATGGGGCTCTCCACTTTCAGTCCTGCGCGGTTGAGGATGCCCAGGTCGTAGCTGATGTTGTGCGCGATTTTCTCGATGTCCGGGCTGGCAAAGGCGGGCTGCAATGCGACGGCGACCGTTTCCCAGGGTAGGCCGGGCGTGTCGAAATGCCGCAGCGGGATGTAGGCCGCCTGTCCCATGCTCGGGCCCCAGGCAACAGACACCCCCACCAGGTCAGCGGAGTAAGGATCGGTGCCCGTGGTCTCGGTGTCGAACGCAAATTGGCGGCTGTTCGCAAGCTGCTCAGCCACCTCCGCCAATGCGGGAGCCGTGACGACCATCAACACGTCGGAGACGCCGGCCGCGTCGGAGGGGGTCACGCTGGCGGGCTGCGCCATCAGGTCGGGCGTCATCTCGAACAGAGCCATCTGTTCTGCTTCTGTGCCCCCCGGAGCCGGCTCACCTTCCTCCGTCGCGCGCGGGTCGAGCGGCAGCGCGACGGCCGGCCGCGGGGTGGACGGCGGCAGCTTCTCCACGAGCGACCGGAAGGCGAGGTCCTGGAACAGGGCAATGACCTGATCGCGGTCATAGTCCTGCGTCTGGCACGCGCTGAGGTCCAGCCGGATGGGCACGTCCGTGATGATGCGGCCCAGGTTGCGGCTCAACTCGGCATCCGCGCGGCCGGCTTCCAGCGCGGTCTTCAGCCGCGCGGGCGTGACCTCCTCGAGGTGCGCATACGCGGCGTCGAGCGTGCCGTACTTCTTGAGCAGCTCGGTCGCGCCCTTTTCCCCGATCCCCTTGACGCCGGGGATATTATCCGACTTATCGCCCAGGAGCGCCTTCAGGTCTAACAACTGGTCGGGTCGCAGCCCGTATTTCGCCTCGACGCTCTGCGGGTCATAGATAATCGTGTCGGAGAAGACGCGGCCGGAGGTCAACACGTGGATACGGTCGTCGACGACTTGCAGGATGTCGCGGTCGCCCGTGACAATCAGGCTGTGGACACCCTCTGCCGCGGCCTGTTTCGCCAACGTTGCCAATACATCATCCGCCTCGAAGTTTTCCGCGGTGAAGATGGGAATATTGAGTGCCGTGACAATCTGCTTAATGCGCTCGACCTGCCAGTTCAACTCGTCCGGCATCCGTGCACGGTGGCCCTTGTAGCCCTCGTACATGTCGTGGCGGAACGTGCGGCCCAGGTCGAACGCGACGGCCACATACTCCGGTTGCTGCTCACGCAGGACGTTGAGCAGCATGGAGACGAACCCATAGACGGCGTTGGTGAGCTCACCACCGGGGGAGGTCAGGTTGGGCGGCAGCGCGTGGAAGGCCCGGAACGCGAGGCTGTGCCCGTCGATGAGCACCAGCCTTCCGGCCCGGTTGCCGGCGCCGGAAGCAGGCTGCACGGCAGCCGCGCTATCGCTTGGCATCCTTCCTCTTGCGCCAGTTGAATTTCTCGACCTGGAGCTTGCCGGCCTTAGAAAGCTCCATCACCTGCGGATGCTGCAGCGCGTCGCCGGTGAGCCGGATGGAATGGCCCGCGTCGAGCCGCAGCCGCCCGCTCTCCAGCTCGAGCAGGAAGTTTTCCCCGGTCGCGTTCGTGACCGTGTAGATTTCGGAAGGTTGCCAGGTAAAGGGCTGTTCGGGCATGGTCCAGACTCCGCTTAGAATGTTCAGTGGGGCCATTTTACCCTGCCGTCCCTGGAAAGTCAACGCGCCTGCTGATGGGCCATCAGTTTACAGTTTTCATCGCTGCCCATGACAATGGTCATAGGCGGGCAACGAACCTTCTGGTACATTGGATTGGCATATTAGTTCTTCTGTTGCATCATCCCATTTTTGTGAGCTTGCCCTTATGACCAGTCGCATCCTCCAATCCTCAGACCTGCCTGAGCTGCAACCGACCTGCGAGCTGCACGCGCTAGCCGCAGGCGCAGCCCGGTTCCCGTTTACGGCGACCACGCGCGCTGCGGCCGAGGCCTGGCAGCAGGCCTGCCGCGCCGCGCTCGCGGAGACCGTGGGATTCCTCGATGACCCGGCCGTCCCGGCTGACCCGCAGGTGATCGAAGAGGTGGACCGCGGTGATTTTATCCGGCGCAAGGTGGTCATCCGCACGGCGGAGCACGCGCTCATGCCGGTCTACCTGCTGCTGCCGAAAGATGCAGACGGCCCCCGCCCACTGGCTGGCCCACGTCCCGTGGCCTTGGCCTACGCGGGTCACGGCTACGGCGTGAAAGACATCGTCGGTCTCTGGGAAGACGGCACCGAGCGGCTGACGCCGGATGGCTATCACAAGGACTTCGCGCTTGAGCTGTGCCGCCGGGGGTTCGTGGTCGCTGCGCCGGAGATTGCCTGCTTTGGCGAGCGGCAGACGGACTACGGCTACCTTGACACGAACCTCGGTCAGCCGCAGCCCTCGACCTGCCACAACGCGGCGACCTACGCCTTTATGCTCGGCAAGTCGGTTGTCGGGATGCGCGTGCGCGATGGGATGCGGCTGCTGGATTACCTGGCGACGCTGCCGGAGGCGGACACTGGCAGGACGGTCGCGATGGGCATCTCCGGCGGTGGGATGTTGACCTTCTTCCATACGATGCTCGACACGCGCATCCGCGCCTGCGTCGTCAGCGGCTACTACAGCAGCTTCCGCGATAGCATCCTCGCGATGGACCACTGCACGTGTAACTTTGTGCCGGGGCTGCTCAACCTGGGCGAGATGGCCGACCTGGTGGGGCTGATTCTGCCGCGGCCCATGCTGGTCGAGGCGGGGACGCGCGACCCCATCTTCCCCATTGCGACTGTGCATGCGAGTGTGGCTCGGGCGCGCGAGGTCTGTGAGGTGCTGGGCGGCAGTGGGCAGCAGGACGTGGAGTTGGACGAATTCGAGGGCCGTCACCAGATCAGCGGCCGCCGCGCCTACGATTTCCTGTGGCAGCACGCCCAGGCAGTCCGCTGACGGAGGGGCCCCATCCATGCTCAATCTGCACGAACTGAACGTATTCATCGAGGCAGCCCTGGCGCAGAACTTCTCTGTCGCCGCGCGGCGGCTGTACCTCAGTCAGCCCGCGGTCAGCCTGCACATCAGCAACCTCGAAAAGCAGCTCGGTCTCGAGTTGTTCCGCCGCAACGGGCGTTCGATCCAGCTCAGCGCGGCGGGCCAGGTGATGCTGCCGCTCGCCCAGGAAGCCATGCGCCAGGTCAAGCAGATCGAGGAAACCATGTGGAGCCTCAAGGGCGTGCTGATCGGAGAACTGTCCATCGCATGCAGCACGACGGTCGGCAAGTATGTCCTGCCGCGCCTGGTGGCAGGCTTCCGGCGCAAGCACCCGGATGTCCGGGTCACCATCAACATCACGAGTCGCCGCGCAGCTATCGACTGGCTGCTGTCGTGCCGTACGGATATGGCGGTCGTATCGGCCCGGCTGAACCACGGCGCGGAGCTGGAATATCGGGACTTTCTGGAAGATGACATCATCCTGATTGCGCCGCTCGACCATCCATGGGCCGATGGGCGAACGGTCGCCCCGGCCGACCTGCTGACCGTCCCCTTCATCCTGCGCGAATCCACGGCAGGCGCCCATGAATTGCTCCTGGAAGGGTTGCAGCAGCATGGTCTGGATGGCGATAAGTTGCACGTCGCTCTCACGCTCGCCAATGCGGAAGCCATCGAGATGTCGGTGGAGGCCGGAATTGGAGTGGCGTTCGTGTCACGCATGGCGGCCAGCCGCGGGCTGGCTCTGGGGAAGATTGTGCAGGTTTCGGTCGCAGGCATGCCCCTGACGCGACGCATCTACATGGTGCGTAATGTGCGCCATGCCATCACGCCCCTGGAGCAGGCATTCTGGGATTTCGTCTTTGCGGAGGAACACGAGGAACTGCGCCAGCTATCCAACGCTCTGTAGGGCAGGCCGTGCGCCCGCCCTATCCGGATCATAGTTGTGAGGCAGGCCGTGCGCCTGCCTCACAACTATAGTATGGCAGTTATTGCCCGATGGGCGCGGGCAACTTCGCCGGGATCACATCCTTGTTCGCTTCGACCTCGTATGGCAGCAGGTCCGCCTCGCTGAGGAAGATGTCGGCGTTGCCATGGCAGCTATCGCACGTCGCAGTCTGCGGTGTGTTGCGCTGGATGTTGTGCGGCGTCGCGTACTTCCAGGTCGGCAAGGCGTCGAAGTTGCCCAGGACATCCTCACCGTAGAAGGCGAAGTTATCCGGGTCAACCGGCGCATGCCGCAAGACCACGTAATCCCACGGCCGGTCCTCGCTCTTCTTGGGGTTGAGCCCGATCTTGAAGTCCATGACTGACGGCTCAATCTTGTAGAAGGGCACTCCCTCTTCGGTCTTTTGGACGT
The DNA here is from genome assembly GCA_964614645.1 of uncultured Anaerolineales bacterium. Classification (GTDB taxonomy): domain Bacteria; phylum Chloroflexota; class Anaerolineae; order CG2-30-64-16; family CG2-30-64-16; genus MWBF01. Next base: position 11,018 of record CAZTMA010000065.1, on the reverse strand, counting down.
GGCAGGAATAGCAGCTCTTGTTCTCCACGCTATGACACACCTGGCACGCCAGCTTCTCACCGTGGACGTTGTGCTGCATGATCTCGCTCTGCCCTGCCACCGCGTCCGGATGGCAGTTCGTGCAGGCGGGTGACTGGGCGCCGTCGTAGCGTTCGGTCTTGGCGACCGGCTCGCCGTCTGCGTTCATGCCGTGCAGCTCGGGGCCGGTATGGCACTTGAAGCAGGCCATCCCGCCTTTGGTCCAGTGTACGTCCGCTGGGATGCCCTCATTCAAGCCGGTGTACTCGCTGTTGACGCGCGAGCCGTGGCAGCCCGTGCACGTGCGGGTGAACGCCTGAACGCTCTTGAACTGGTGGCCGCTGATGAGGCCGCCGCCCACGCTCGTCGGCTGGCTGATGTGGCACTGGCCGCAGGTCGTGTGGCAGGAACTGCAGTGGTTGGCCTCCGCCTCTTCCCACGCGGCGTGTGATTCGGGTGCATCGCCCAGGCGCTGGCCGATGATGGTGTCATAACCGTGCGAGTCGAAGTGCAGGCTGACGACCTGTGCTTCGCTGATATCTGCATGGCACGTGCCACACAGTCTTTCGACAGATTCGATGTTAGCCGTGGGATCGACAACAACGCCCTCGTGGGCTGCAGCCATGTCGTCGGTCTCGCCTACGCCGCCGTGGCAGTCGATACAGGTCGCAGCCTTGGCGTGCGGGTCCGCTTCAACAAACTTCTCGGCGTCTACATACACCTTTTGCCATGCCTCCAACGGAGGCACATCGCCCCCTCAGCCCTCGCCTTCGGAGAGCTCCTCCGCGGGCTCATCCTCAACGGCTAACTGCTGGAGGGTTTCCTCACTGGTGTGGCATTCGATGCAGTTGGCTGCGTCGGTGGAGGCAACAGGCTCGGCAGTCGGGGCTTCGGTGGGCGCCTCGGTGGGGACTTCTGTTGGGGCTTCGGTGGGCGCCAGTGTGGCCGTCGGCGGCGGTTCCGTCGGCGGGACGGCTGTGGGCGCCTCGGTCGGGGCCTCGGTGGGTGGTGGAGGCTCCGGCGTCGGCGCAGGTGTGGCGCTGCCGCCACAGGCTGCCAGGAGGATGATGCACAGCAGGAGCGTGGCTGCGGCTGCTGTCCATCCTCGCCAGGAGTGGGACATGAGGTTCCTCCGGAAATGAATGTGTGCGACGGGTGTATGGGAGCGGAAGCTCAACACCCGTCGCACGGGATGGATTTGTCCCAGAAGGGACGGTTGTCGGTTTAGCGGCGGCGCAGGGCAGCGCCGGCGCCGGCCATCGCCAAGCCCAGCAGCATCAAACCGGCGACCGGCGCGCCGGTCACAGGCAGGGTCGCGGGCGTCGCGGCAGCCGCGGGTGCAGCAGCAGCCGCAGGTGCGGCGGCCGCGGCGGCGCCTTCGAGCGTGTAGTTGCCGCTCTTGCTGTCGTCCCACACGCCGGTGGAAACGCCCTCAACAATGGCCCAGGACGGCATGCCGAACTGCATGTTGTAGGCATCGTAGCCGAGCAGGCGCAGCGCAGCGGTGGCCTGGCTGGCGGTCTGGCCGGAATAACAGTAGGCCACGATTTGCTGGTCGGCGGGCAGGTTCGCCAGCATGTCGGCCTTGAACAGGTCCTTCACGTTGACGTTGATGGCGCCGGGCAGGTGACCGAGCGCATAGTCGTCCGCGCTGCGCATGTCCAGGATCATCGGGTTGTTGGAGTCGTCGCCGTCATTCAGGTTGGCGAAGACATCGGCGGCCTTCGTGGACTTGAACCCACCCCCATAGTAAGTTTCAGCCGCAGCCGCAACCGTGGCGGCCAGTGGAGCCGGGGCCTCGAACTCGTCCTCGAACGTGGCCGGTTCCTGCGTAACCGCATAGCCGCCGCTTTGGTTGGCGAGGAAGAGGTACTTGATCTTATCGGTTACGCCCCAGCTCGGGATGCCGTACAGCAGGCTGTAGGCGTCGTAGTCGAGCATGCGCAGGCCGGCGACGGTCTGGCTGGAGGTCTGGCCGGTGTAGCAGTTGACCACGATGGGCTTGTCCTGCGGCAGCTTCGCCAGCTCCGCAGCCGTGAAGAGCGTTGCCGCATTCATGTTGACTGCGCCCGGGATGTGGCCGTTGGCGTAATCTTCGGCCTTGCGGATGTCGATGATCATCGGGTCATTCGAATCGTCGCCGTCATTCAGCGTAGCGAACAGGTCGGAGGCCTTCATGTTCTTCGTGCCGCCGGCGAAATACTGCTCTGCGGCGGCCTGGACGGGGCCTGCGGTCTGGCTGACCGGGGCGGCCAGCGCGGGCATGGCAAACGTGCTCAGAATGAGCACGACGACCATAAAGACAAGGAAGTTCTTACGAGTCATGGGTATTGCTCCTGGGGATTGGCACGATAGACAAGAGCGCACGATTGCGCATCTCGTCACATATATTATCCGTCGAGCGCCTTGAGTACCTTATGATCTGCATCAGTTTGGATTATCAGATATTATTATGAGGCGATTTAGCTTTGCTGATAGGGGAGAGCGAGAGTGTCATCTTCCCAGGGACTGCGGGGGTGCATGCGGCTTAATCTGCCGTACGGCGCCATGCGGGCAGGCGGGAATGCACAGCAGGCAGCCGAGGCAGCGGTCGATTTCGATGGTGGGCAGATCGCCGCGTTCGAACTGGTGGAGGGCGCGCGTCTTGCACGCACTGCGCGCCTTGCAGGTGTCGCAGGTCTGGCAGGCGTTTACTTCCACGTACAGGATCGGGCGCATCAGAAGGACCTCTTACCGCAGTATAGCCGGGGTGTGTGCGTTTGTCTATCTTAGCGCGGCACATCTTCATTGCGATGGTCATTGACGCACGTAGACCCCTATGCTATATTTCCTCCGCGGGCTGGCCCAGGCAACCGCAAGGGTTGTCCACCTGCCCGACAGGAGGTGTCATGGAAAACCTGGTTCCGCATTTTATCGAGTTGATTCGCCGGTCTGCAACGGACCTGCCCGCGGATGTCGAGGCCGCGCTGCGCCGGGCGCGCGGTGAGGAAGAGGACGGCTCCGCCGCGCAGACGACGCTTGACTCGATCCTCCAAAACGTGCAACTCTCGCGCTCGCAGTCCACGCCCATCTGCCAGGATACCGGCACGCCCATCTTCTACGTCTACTATCCGACCGGCTGGTCCACCCTGGCACTCAAGCGGCAGATTCGCGAGGCTGTGGCCGAGGCGACTGCCCGCTCCTACCTGCGGCCCAACTCGGTCGATACGCTGACGGGCAAGAATCCCGGCACCAATCTGGGTGATGACTTCCCCTACTTTCATTTCGAGGAGTGGGAGGAGGACTATCTCAAGGTGGACCTGATGCTCAAGGGCGGCGGCTGTGAGAACGTCGGCGCACAGTACAGCCTGCCTGACAGCCGGCTGGACGCCAACCGGGATCTGGAAGGGGTGCGCCGCGCGGTGCTGGATGCCGTCCAACAGGCACAGGGCATGGGCTGCGCGCCTGCGATCATCGGCGTTGCGGTGGGGGGTGACCGGGGGTCGAGCTACATCAAGTCGAAAGAGCAGTTCTACCGGCCACTGGACGATGTCAACCCGGACCCGAAGCTGGCCGAGCTGGAAGGCCGGCTGACGCGCGAGGCCAACACTCTGGGCATCGGGCCGATGGGCTTCGGGGGCAAGACCACGGTGCTGAACGTCAAGATCGACTCGCTGGAACGGCTGCCCGCATCCTATTTTGTTACGGCCTCCTACATGTGCTGGGCCGACCGGCGACGCACGCTGATCTACCGGGATGGCTTGGTGACCATCGAATAAGGAGCGCGTTCGTATGGCTACTCTCGAGCTGCACACACCGATTACAGAGGAAGCGATCCGGGCGCTGCACGTCGGTGACCAGGTGCGCATCTACGGCACGATTGTCACCGCGCGCGACGCGGCGCACAAGTATATGAAGGACACCTTCTTCCACGGGCCTGCCATTCCGGAGAGCGAGCGCGTGGTGTATGACCGGCTGCGGGCGCTGTGGCAGGGCGGGGTGATGTATCACTGCGGGCCGGTAGTCAGCCGGGACGCGGACGGACGATGGCACTTCGTCTCCGCCGGGCCGACGACCAGCACGCGCGAAGAGCCCTACGAGGCGGATGTCATCGCCCATTTCGGCCTGCGCGCGGTCATCGGCAAGGGCGGGATGGGGCCTAAGACGCTCGCCGCCTGCCGGCAGCATGGCGCGGTCTATCTGCACGCCATCGGTGGCGCGGCCACGCTGATTGCCAGCTACGTGAAGGAAGTGCTGGACGTATACAAGAAGGAAGAACTGGGCGTGCCGGAGGCGTTCTGGGTCATCCGCGTGGAGGGATTCCCTGCCGTGGTGACGATGGACTCCCACGGCGTCAGCCTGCACGAGCAGATGTATGAAGCGTCTAAGCAGCGCCTGGCGGAGCTGCTATAGCCACAACACAACCGGGTTTCCCGGCGAAACGAAGTTTCGCACAGAAACCCGGTTTCCATATCGTCAGTTCAGCCCCGGCAGCTTATCCGGGTCGCCGCAGTGACGCCGTTCCAGTTCCAGCACCTTGCGCCGGAGCCGCCGCAGATAATCCAGCGCAGCGGTCTCGTCTTCATCCTGCACAATCATCTTGAGTTCGACGATCTCCTCTGCGGATAGGGCCAGACCCAGCCCGAATCCCTTGCCGCCGCTTTGCGCCATAACCTTGCCCTCCGGACTTGACGTTCTATGGCCAGATGAATATACTATACCCCAGTATAGTGTGCCAGGCGCGGGCTGTCAAGTTGCGCTGAGGAAAACATGGAACTCACATCAATCGAGGTCAAGCAGGACCTGACGAACCGGCTCAAGCGGATCGAGGGGCAGGTGCGCGGGGTACAGCGGATGGTGGACGAGGAACGCGATTGTTCCGCAATCCTGCAGCAGATGACGGCCATCCGGTCGGCGGTGCACCAGGCCAGCCTCGTGCTGGCACGCGCTTATGCCGCGCGCTGCCTGCAGGAACCTGCTCCCGGCGACACGGACATGATGCTCGATCAGCTGATGGCCACGCTGCGCAAACTGGAGTAGTGCACTGCCACGCTGATTCTGAGGAACGTAGCGGAGCCCCTTGCGGGCGTAGCCGCGTTGGCGCCAGGACGTGCACAAGTCCCTGCGCTACACATCAAAACCTACGTGGTGCAGTAGTAGCAGAACGGAGTAACATGAACTACGCAGACCTGTTCTTAGTCTTGCTGCTCGTGTGGGCAGCGGTGATCATGCTTCGCGGCGGCGGCTGAGCAAGCTCAGGCGTGTGCCAGCCGAGACAGGCGGGCACACAGCGGCCCCGTGAGGGCCGTCCAGGTGGAACTGACGATGAGACGGGGGCGACAGCCCCGCAAGTTGATTCTTAATAAGGAGTATTCAGCATGGGATTTTTCAAGCGGATCGGGGGCAGCAAGCCCGAAGAGACACAGGCAGCCGGCCAGGCCGCAGTTGAACCGCGCCACGTGACAGGCGAGGAGTTTGAGTCGGTGGTCCTCAAGGCGGAACTGCCGGTGGTCGTGGACTTCTGGGCCGAGTGGTGCGGGCCGTGCCACGCGATTGCGCCGGCTGTTGCCCAGCTTGCGCGCGAGTATGACGGCCGCGTCCTGGTGACGAAGGTCAACGCGGACGACTACCCCGAGATTCTGATGAACTACGGCATCATGGGCATCCCGACCCTCATCTATTTTAAGGGCGGGCAAGAGGTCGAGCGTATCGTTGGCCTGAACAACTACGGCACGCTGAAGAGCAAGCTCGAACGGGTGCTGGCCTGAATAACGTTTGAAGGTTGAAGGTTAGCAGGTTGAAGGTTGTAGAACGGTGGCCGTAATCTTTAGGCTGCGAACCTTCAACTTGTAACCTGTCAACCTGTAACTTCACCATCCCTTCCCTCATCATAGGAGTAACAACGAACGCCGTGTATGCCACCGAGGCTGAACTGATTGCCGCGGCACGTGCAGGCCGCCAGGATGCGTTCGCTGAAATCGTCGAACGGCATTCCGGCACGGTCTACAACCTGGCGTTGCGCCTGGTCAACAACCCGCAGGAGGCGGAGGAGGTCCTACAGGAGACCTTCATCAGTGCCTTCCAGGCGTTGGACCGGTTCGAGGGTCGCAGCCAGTTGGGGACGTGGCTGTATCGCATTGCATACAACGCGGCGCTCATGCGGCTCAGGCGGCGTCGGGTGTCAACGGTGTCGCTGGATGAACCGGCGGTCACGGATGACGGCGACATGCTGCCGCGGCAGTTCGTGGACTGGAGCGCTCTGCCCGACGAGCGGTTGTTGGGCAAGGAGTTTCACGGGGTCCTCGAGAAGGCGCTGGCCGCGCTGCCGGACTCGTTGCGCAGCGTCTTCGTGCTACGGGACATCGAGGGGCTCTCCACTGCGGAGACGGCCGAGGCGCTGAGTCTGACCGAGACCAACGTGAAGGTGCGGCTGCACCGGGCGCGACTGGCGCTGCGTGAGAAGTTGAGCGGCTACTTTGCACCCGCGGTCGCAGGCCTATGATGGGGGATGGGATATGCACTGCAAGGATATGCTCGGAACGCTGTCGGATTACGTGGACGGTGAGTTGGAGGCGCAGTTCTGCGCGGAGATCGAGTGTCACATGGCGACCTGCGGCAACTGCCGCGCGGTCGTGGACACGCTGCGCAAGACCGTCTATCTCTATCGCGAGCATGGCCATGAAGAGGTGCCCGATGAGGCGCGCCACCGGCTCTACGCCGTCCTGCATCTGGACAAACCTCAGGCGACGAACGAAGGTTGACGAAGGTTGACGAAGGCTGACGAAGGCTGATGAAGGCGGCTCATCTGCATTTGTCTTGCGTCGACGGACGACCGTCGTCCGTCAATTTGCCAATTCACAGCCACTTCGCTATAATGTGACACTGTTCGGGCGGTTAGCTCAGTTGGCTAGAGCGCAGCGTTGACATCGCTGAGGTCAGAGGTTCAAGCCCTCTACCGCCCATGATAGCGGCCAGCCTTCAAGGCTGGCCGTTTGTGCTAATATCCTCAAGACTTTGACATCCGATCCAAAAACGCTATACTTCAGAAGCATAGCTCATCAAGTTTTGCGCCAGAGCGAGCGCTGTACGGGTGCCCACGGGTAACAAAGACTCGTGTCTGGGTGTTCTAGGTCAGCCATCGTTCCAGGACATCGATGGGGTCGCGTCCAGTGCTTCGTGCATCTTCCCATGCCACCGGCTGGTCACCTGGAGCGTGTGCCTCCGCATACTCAAGGTTCCGAGCGTCGTACACGGAGCTGTCCACGGGGACTCCACGCCGAAGCAGGAGATACTCAGCCCAACGGGCCTGGCGTTCCTTCACAGTGACTATCAGGTGGTTATCAGTGATTCTGCCTCCCCAGGCAGCGATGCCGTATCTGCGAAGGAAGGTGGTCAAGTCAGTGCCACGCCAACCGTGCGAGCGCGGTACGCGGATTTCCCAGGCATTGGTGCCGAGGGCGGCACGCCCGATTTCCTCGGCTGCCCTGAGCGGGTTGCCCGAGCGCTTGACACTCGCCCAGTCTGCATAGAGGAATCTGCCGACAAAGGTCTCAAGCCTGACCAGTACATCGAGTGCGTCTGAGAGGTCTAGCAAACCTTTCATGTTCGCCTCCTGGATATGAAGTTCATCTGTTAGGGCCCCCTAGCAGGCAACTGAAGTCTATCGTACAAATGTTCTATTGACAAGTTCGAGAACCACGGAGGTGCGTCTTGGATGTGTTGTATGATGTGCTTCGGTTCTTGTGGGCGGGCATAAGAGGGTTCGTCAGGATCTTTGAGCCCTTTATCGAGGGCTTGGTCGAGGCGCTGTTCGATGTGGACGTGCCCCCGGGCGGTGCCACCGCTTTCAGTGGTTTCGTGGTATTCCTCGTGGTGCTTTATGTGGTGCGCAAGATTCTCTTCAAGATACTTAGTTACGAATCAGGGAAGCCTCAGAAGGTCATTCACACGACAGACAAGACTCCTGCGCAGGTTGTTAGTGAGGACTGGCGGAACCGGCTGTTGGGGCTGATGTTGCTGGCTGCGCTTGCGCTATTCTTCTTTGCGCTTGGCCGAGCCCTTGAATAGCGGCCCATTTGCTCATGTTTCTCTATCTTTGACATCCATGGCGCTTTGGCTATAATGTGAATGGCTTGATATTCCAAAGCGTTGATCGGGACGAGTACGTGACGCACCGGCATCAGAGAGAGCAGGCGCGGCCGACTGGCTGTTTGCTGAGACCCTGCTTTGCACGGCAACACGGAAAACCCCCCGAGAGTGGAACCCGGAACTGACAGTATGGGTTCACGGCTGGCCCCGTTACCGGCCCTACGAGACAGCGGGTTGCTTACTGTGGCCTGCTAACTTGGGTGGAACCGCGGGAACCCCTCGCCCCAATTGTGGGCGTTGGGGTTTTTTGTTTGCCTGAGGTCGACAGCATGAAGGGGGGTGATCGCCGTGTCGGGCACGACAACTGCGGGTGACACTACCATGTGCTCCCGCTCGGGCGCGGCGCATCGCGCCGCCCCATCTCTGACTGTTGATAGTTTTCCAGCATAGCTAAAGAAATGGAGGCCAACATGGCCGGGCAACACAATCACGACGGAGATAAGGACTTCCTGCATCGCTTGCGGCACTCGACGGCGCACGTCATGGCTGAGGCAGTGTTGCAGCTCTACCCGGACGCCAAGCTCGCCATTGGGCCGGCGATCGACGCCGGGTTCTACTACGACTTCGACCTGGGCAAGGACGAACAGGGTCGCCCGAAGACGTTTACGCCGGAAGACCTGGCCGAGATCGAGAAGCGCATGCGCCAGTCCATCGCTGCGAGGAAGCCGTTCGAGTATCGGGAAGTCTCGGTGGACGAGGCGCGGCAGTTGTTCCAGGGACAGCCCTACAAGCAGGAACTCATCGCCGGCCTGGCACAGGGCGGGCTGGACGAAGACGGCAACGAAATCGAGGGGCCGGTGCCCATGAGCACGTACCGGCACGGCGACTTCGAGGACCTCTGCCGCGGGCCGCATCTGGGCAGCACCGGGCAGATTCCGCCGGACGCTTTCAAGCTGATGAACGTCGCGGGCGCGTACTGGCGCGGCGACGAGCACAATCCGATGCTCCAGCGCATCTACGGCACGGTCTGGCAGAACAAGAAGCAGCTTGAGGCGTATCTGTTCAAGCTGGAAGAGGCCAAGCGCCGTGATCACCGGCGGCTGGGCAAAGAGCTGGACCTGTTCAGCATCGACCCGGATGACATCGGCGGCGGCCTGGTGTTGTGGCATCCGCGCGGCGGGTTGATGCGGCATCTGGCTGAGTCGTTCTGCAAGGAAGAACACCTGGCGGGTGGCTACGATCTGGTCTATACGCCGCACATCGGCCGCGGCACGCTGTGGGAGACAAGTGGGCATCTGGACTTCTACAAAGAGAACATGTACGCGCCCATCGAGATCGAAGGGCAGGAGTTCTATCTGAAGCCGATGAACTGCCCCTTCCATCTCAACATCTTTAAGTCGCGCACGCGGTCGTATCGCGACCTGCCGTTGCGTTATGCGGAGTGGGGCACGGTCTACCGGTTCGAGCGCAGCGGCGTGCTGCATGGCCTGACGCGCGTGCGCGGGTTCACACAGGACGACGCGCATCTCTTCTGCCGGCCGGACCAGATGCCGGAGGAAATCGATCGGGTGCTTGACTTCTGCCTGCATATCCTCAAGGGCTTTGGCTTCACGGAGTTCAATGCCTACTTGAGCACGCGGCCTGAAAAGCGCGTGGGCGATGATGATAAGTGGGAAGCCGCGGAACAGGCCTTGCGGGCTTCGCTCGAACGTGCCGGACTGCCCTTCAAAGTGGACGAAGGCGGCGGCGCATTCTACGGGCCGAAGATCGACCTCAAGATGCTTGATGCGTTGGATCGTGAATGGCAGTTGAGCACGATTCAGTTCGACTTCAACGAGCCTGAGAAGTTCGACCTGAAGTACATCGGTGAAGACGGTCAGGAACACCGGCCCTACATGATTCATCGCGCGCTGCTTGGCAGCATGGAACGTTTCTTCGGCGTGTTGATCGAGCACTACGGTGGCGCGTTCCCTGTCTGGATCAGTCCGGTCCAGGTCGCTGTTATTCCGATTGCCGACCGGCACAACGATGCGGCTTACGACGTGACCGCGCGGCTCAAGGCAGCCGGGCTGCGGGCCGAAGTGGATGGCAGCTCGGATCGCATGAATGCGAAGATTCGCAATGCGCAGCTTCAGAAGACCCCTTACATGCTGGTCATCGGGGATCGGGAGGCGGCAGACGGTATGGTCAACATCCGGCTGCGGACAGGCGAGCAGCGTGGCACGCAACCGCTCGATGAGTTCATCGCCTATGCGCAAGGCGTCGTCGCCCGCAAAGAGCTGATTTAGGGGGGCGCACCTGGGAGGCGGGGCAGTGCCCCAACATCCTGAGCGGGTTGAAGATGGCTCTCCGTGAAGGAGCAATCACCAGTCGAAGGATGCGCCACGAGCATGTGCCGGGCCGCATCCTTCGATGGCGTGCGGCGCTGCCGTCCGCCGCCCAGGATGCTTCGTCGATGGCTGCCTCACCGCGAAACGCGGTCAGTTTCCGGCATGTTCAACTGACCCTTGACAATCGCCATACTTGAGTAGAGCAATGGAGACCAACATGGCCGGGCAACACAATCACGACGGAGATAAGGATTTCCTCCACCGCTTGCGGCACTCGACGGCGCACGTCATGGCTGAGGCAGTGTTGCAGCTCTACCCGGACGCCAAGCTCGCCATTGGGCCGGCGATCGACGCCGGGTTCTACTACGACTTCGACCTGGGCAAGGACGAACAGGGTCGCCCGAAGACGTTTACGCCGGAAGACCTGGCCGAGATCGAGAAGCGCATGCGCCAGTCCATCGCTGCCAGGAAGCCGTTCCAGTATCGGGAGGTTTCCGCAGACGAGGCGCGGCAGTTGTTCCAGGGACAGCCCTACAAGCAGGAACTCATCGCTGGCCTGGCACAGGGCGGGCTGGACGAAGACGGCAACGAAATCGAGGGGCC